>DATJFC010000371.1:0-3771 GCA_035495995.1 Holophagaceae bacterium | reverse complement strand
GTGCGGGGCGGCGAGGCCTGGACCCTGCGTGAAGTCCTGCCCAAGGGGCACGGCCATAGCGAGCGGCTCCTGCCCGCCCTGGACGGGCTGCTCCGCGAGGCGGGCGCGAGCGCGAAGGAACTCGCCGGCGTCGCCTGCTGCATCGGCCCCGGCGGCTTCACCTCGCTGCGCATCGGCGTCGCCACGGCCGAGGGCCTGGCCATCGCGGGACTGCCCACCTGGGGCTTCAGCGCCTTCGAGTTGCGGGCCGCGGCGTTACGGGCCGCGGGCCACGAAGGCCGCGTCTGGATCCTGCTTGACGGCCAGCGCAACGAAGCTTTCGCGCAGCCCTGGGAGGCCCACGCCACCGAACCCGCGCGGAGGGTGCCCATCGCCGCGCTGAAGGAGATCGTCGGCGGCGAGGCCTGGTGGGCGCCGGGCACCTTCGCGCCGAAACTCGCGGAGCTGGAACCCGGTTCGCGCGTCGCGCTCGATGAGGACGCCGCCACGCGCGCAGGTCTCGCGGCCCTCACCCGCGCCTGCGCGTCGCGGGAGCCCGAGGCGCCCCTGCAGCCCTTCTACCTGCGGGAGACCGACGCGGAACTGAACTTCCCGGACGCCTCCACCCACCTGGACGACGCGCACCGGCGCGGGATCGCGCGGTGAAGACCGCGCGGATCGGCGAAGGCGAGCCCTTGCCCGGCTGGCTGCGCGCCCTCGACGAGGCCGCCTTCGGCGAGGCCTGGGGCGATCCGGAACCGCACGAGGCCGTCTGGGGGATCGAGGCCGCCGCCTTCGCCCGCTGGTCCGTGGTGCGCGCCGCGGGCGAAGCGGAGCTGCTGCGCATCGCGGTGGATCCCGCGCGGCGGGGCGAAGGGCTCGGAAAGGCGCTGCTGGCCGCCTGCGAGGCCGAACTCGCGGCTTCCGGCATCCGCGAGCTGCGCCTCGAGGTCCGCGTCTCCAACGCCGCGGCCCGGGCCCTCTACGCGCGGGCGGGCTGGCGCGAGTCGGGCCTGCGGAAGGCCTACTACCGCGACGGCGAGGATGCGGCGCTCTACGCCAAACGGATAGGCTGAGGGCGATGGCCCAGCCCAAGCGCGATCCCGAGCTCACCCGGCTCTACGTCGGGGCCGGGCTGATCGTGCTCATCATCATGATCATCCTGGCCTACAAGACCACGGGCCTGCGGGTGGACACGGCGGGCATCGACGCGCCTTCGCGCTGGGCGCTGATCGCGCTCGGGCTCGCGAACGTGCTGGCCATCGGCTTCCTGCTCTTCATCGTGATCCGCAGCGTGGCCAAGCTCTACTTCGAGCGGCGCAGCGGCATCCTGGGCTCGCGGCTCCGCACGCGGCTCGTGCTGGCCCTCTTCGTGGTCTGCCTGGCGCCGAGCCTGATGCTCTTCCTCGTGGGCCGCAACTTCATCAGCAAGAACGTCGAGCGCTGGTTCAGCCCCGAGACCGCGGCCCTCATCAAGGACGCCTCGACCGTGGCGGATCTGGCGCGGAAGGACGCCGAGGCCCGCCTGGCCTTCGGCGCCTCGCGCATCCAGGCCTCGGATTCCGACGACAGCGGCCGCGTGCGCGAGGAGTCGGGCCTGGACCTGGTGGCGCGCCTGGATCCCGGCGCCGCGGGCTCCAAGATCGTGGGCCTGGACGCGCAGGCCGGCCTGCCGCCGCCGCTGCTGGACCCGCTGCTGGCCCAGCCATCGGTGGCGCAGGAGGACGCCCGCGGCCTGTGGATGCTCCAGGCCGTGGACCGGGGCGACGGGCGCTGGGTCGCGGGCATCTTCATCCCGCCCTCCCGCCTGCTTCCGCTGCAGGCGGTGGAGCAGCGGGCCAAGGAGAGCGCCCAGCTGCGCAGCGCGCGAGTGACGCTGGAGACGCTGCCCCAGACCACCTTCCTCTTCCTGACGCTGCTGACGCTCTTCCTCGCCGTGTGGGTGGGCCTCACCATCGCCCGCACCATCACCGACCCCGTGCGCGCGCTGGCCAAGGCCGCGCAGCGCGTGGGCGCCGGCGATCTCCAGGTGCAGCTCCCCGTGACCGGCGAGGACGAGCTGGCCTTCCTCTCCGGCAGCTTCAACACCATGATCGCGGACCTGCGCCACAGCCGCGAGGCGCTCCTGGAGCAGAGCCGCCGCCTGGAGCAAGCGAGGGCCTACCTCGACCGGCTCCTCGCGGCCCTGCCCGTGGGCGTCATGGCCTGGCGCGGGGACGGCAAGCTCATGAGCGCGAACGCCGCGGCGCGCAAGCTGCTCGGCGCGGATCCGCATGTGCCTCCGGCCTGGGAGGAGGTGCGGCGCTCGCCTTCCGCGGGCCGCCTCCCGGAGCTGGTGGAGCTGGCGCGGTCCACGGGCCGCTCGACGCAGGAAGAGCTGCGCCTGGGGCGGGAGGGCGAGAGCCGCGTCGTGCGGGCCGTCATCGAGCCGCTGGAGGAAGGCGGCGCGCTGGCGGTGCTGGAGGACCTCTCCCAGCTGGCCAGCGCGGAGAAGCGCGCGGCCTGGCAGGAAGTGGCGCGCCGCATGGCCCACGAGGTGAAGAACCCGCTCACGCCCATCCAGCTCACGGCCCAGCGCCTGCTGCGCCGGGCGCGGGAGGACCGGCTGGATCCGGAGACCGTCCAGGGCGGCGCGGAGACCATCCTTGGCGAGGTGGCGAGTCTCGCTCGGCTGGTGGACAGCTTCTCCCGCTTCGCCAAGCTGCCGGTGCCGAACTTCGCGCCCTGCGACGCCGGGGACCTGCTGCGCCAGGTGGCCTCGCTCTTCGGGCCCAACCACCCGCGCCTCGCCTGGCGCCTGGACATCCCCGAGGGCCCGCTGCCGGCCGTGTGGGACATGGACCTCGTGAAGGGCGCGCTCATCAACCTCGTGGACAACGCGGTGGGCGCCGTGGAGGGCCACGGGGACGCCACCATCGCCCTGCGCCTGGAGCCCCGGGGCCGCGACTACGCGCTCATCGTGGAGGACGACGGCCCGGGCGTCACCGAAGAGGCGCGGGGCCGCCTCTTCGAACCCTACTTCAGCACCAAGCGGAAGGGCACGGGCCTCGGCCTCGCCATCGTGCGCCGCACCGCGGAGGACCACGGCGGCGAGATCAGCTACGAACCGCTGAAGCCCGGATCGCGCTTCGTGCTGCGCCTGCCCGTGAAGGCGGGCGTCTGAGGAAAAGCTTTCACCACGAACACGCGAAGCCCACCAAGGTCCACGAAGAAAAACGTGAACCACGAAGGCGCGGAGGACCACCTCCGGAAGCCAGGGCCCGCCCTCAGTAGCGCAGCACGCTGAAGACGGGCAGGCCCGCGAGCTTGTCGCGGCCCGGCAGGTCGCCCAGCTCGATGAAGAGCGTGAGCGCCACGGCCTGGGCGCCGCTCTGCTCCACGAGGGCCCGCGCCGCCGCGGCGGTGCCGCCGGTGGCGAGCACATCGTCCACGATGAGCACGCGGTCGCCGGCCTTGAAGGCGTCCCGGTGGATCTCCAGGCCGTCGGTGCCGTATTCGAGGCCGTAGTCCTGGCGGAAGGATTCGCGAGGCAGCTTGCCGGGCTTGCGGGCGGGCACGAAGCCCAGGGAGAGCTTCTGCGCCAGCGCCGCGCCGAAGATGAAGCCGCGGGATTCGATCCCCATCACGTGCGTGGCCTGGAGCGTGGCCACCGGCGCCGCCATGGCCGCCACGGCCTCGCGGAAGGCGGCCGGATCGCTGAGCAGCGGCGTGATGTCGCGGAAGAGGATGCCGGCTTTGGGGAAGCCGGGGACCGTGCGGACGAAGGCGTCGAGGTTCATGTGGGCTACCGTT
>DATJFC010000370.1:0-12709 GCA_035495995.1 Holophagaceae bacterium | reverse complement strand
GATCCTGCCGTAGAATGAAGGCATGTTGAACCTGACCGACATCCGCATCACGCCCATCACGAACGACGACAAGCTGCGGGCCTATGCGGCCATCGTGCTGGACGGCGCCTTCCTCATCGGCGACCTCCGCGTCGTGGAAGGCGAGGACGGCTACTTCGTGGCCATGCCCTCGCGCCGCAAGCGGGACGGCAGCTACAAGGACATCGCCTACCCCCTCACCAACGAGGCCAGGGAGTTCCTCGAGCGGCGCGTGCTCGAGGCCTTCGAAGCCGCCACCGGCAAGCGCGCCATCGCCCGGGACGACGAAGGCGGCGTCGTGCGCCCCGACCTCCTGAGCGTCGAGGAGTTCGGCTTCACGCCGAAGCCGAATCCCTGAAACCGGAAGGGCCCTCGCGGGCCCTCGTCTTGGTTGGGGAGGAAGGATTCGAACCCTCGATACGCAGGATCAAAACCTGCTGCCTTACCACTTGGCTACTCCCCAGCGGCAAGGGGAAATACTAGCGCGGACGCGGCTCCGAGGCCAGCATCGATGGCCTGGAGGCCGAACCAAGAGATGAATACGCAGATGGTTCCTCTATAATCCAAGAGAAGAGGTCTTCATGAACGTCATGCCTTTCTTCGTGACCGGCTGCCCGAAATCCGGAACCACCTGGCTCGGGCACCTGCTGGATGCCCACCCGGAAATCAGCTGCAAAGGCGAAGCCTGCGTCCACGCCTTCACGAACCCCCTTGAGCGCATCACGAACGAATACAACGACCTCCTCGTCCGGCGGGCTGGCCTCTTCTCCGATAGCAACGACTTCCCTCCCGTCACCCAGGAGGAGCTGTTCTCGCTCATGCGCTATTTCATCGACATGCGCCTCGCGGCGGTCGTCGACCAGAAGAAGCGGGGGCTGCGGTTCGTGGGCGAGAAGGATCCGGCCCACGCCGAGCACCTCCCCGCGATGAACCTGCTGTATCCCGAGGCCAAGTTCATCCACATCATCCGCGACGGCCGGGACGTCATGCTTTCCGCCTATCACAACAACCTCAAGAACAACACGCCGGGCGTGAAGGAGGCGGGTCTCGATGGTTTCCTGGACGAAGCCGCGCGGCAGTGGGGCCTCATCGTCAAACGGGCCATCCAGACTTCGTCGATCCTGGGGAACCGCTACATCGAGGTCCGTTACGAGGCGCTGCTCGCGGACCCGCTGCCCCAGCTGAAACGCCTCCTGGCCTTCCTTGGCGCGGACGCCCGCGAGGACATCCTGCGCGCCTGCGTGGACGCGGCCTCCTTCGAGAAGCTCTCGAAGGGCCGCGCCCAGGGCCAGGAGGATTCGAAGTCCTTCTTCCGCAAGGGCGTCGCCAACGACTGGCAGAACCACATGACGCCCGCGCAGGTCCAGCGGTTCGAGGCGCAGGCCGGCGGCATGCTGGCCCAGCTGGGCTACCTCCGCTCCGCCGTCTGAAGCGCGGGGCTCGCGCCGGCCGGAGCCTCCGCTACTTCAACTCGCGGAGGATCTGGTCGACGCAGGCTTCGGGCGATTGCTGGCCCGTGCGCAGATGGACTTCCGGGGCCACGGGCGCTTCGAAGTCGCTGTCGACGCCCGTGAAGTTCTTGAGCTCGCCGCGGCGGGCCTTGGCGTAAAGGCCCTTGGGGTCCCTGCGCTCGCATTCCTCGAGCGAGGCGTCCACGAACACCTCGAGGAACTCCCCTTCGGAGAACATCTCGCGGGCCATCTGGCGCTCGGCCTCGTAGGGCGAGATGAACGAGGTCAGCACGATGAGGCCCGCGTCCACCATCAGCTTGGCGACTTCCGCGATGCGGCGGATGTTCTCCACGCGGTCGGCCTCGGTGAAGCCCAGGTCGCGGTTGAGCCCATGGCGGACATTGTCGCCATCGAGGATGAAGGTGTGGCGGCCCTCCGCATGGAGCCGTTTCTCGAGCAGGTTCGCGACCGTGGACTTGCCCGATCCCGAAAGGCCCGTGAACCAGATGCAGGCCGGCGACTGGTGCTTCATGCGCGCGCGCGCGCCCTTGTCGATGTCCAGCGCCTGCCAGTGGATGTTGGAGGCCCTCCGCAGGGCGAAATCGATCATCCCGGCGCCCACCGTGCCCAGCGTGAGCTTGTCCACCAGGATGAACCCGCCCATGGTGCGGTTCGTGTCGTAGGGCTCGAAGCAGACCGGCTGGCTGAGGCTGAGGTTCACCACGCCGATCTCGTTGAGCGCGAGGGAGCGGGCCGCCAGGTGGTTGCCGGTGTCCACTTCCACGAGGTGCTTGATGGCCGTGACCGTGGCCGTGACCTCCTTGTTGTGCAGCTTCAGGAGGTAGGGCCGGCCCGGCATCAGGGGGTGCTCGGCCATCCACAGGACCCGCGCCTCGAACTGGTCCGTCGCCTGGGGCGGATCGTCCGCCGAGGCGATCACATCGCCCCGGCTCACATCGACCTCGTCCTCGAGCGTGAGCGTGATGGAATCCCCGCGGCCGGCCGATTCCAAGTCGCCGCCCATGAAAACCAGTTCCTTCACGCGGCTCGTGGCTCCCGATGGCAGGACGCGGACCCGGTCGCCGGGCCGCACCGTCCCCGCGGCGACGCGGCCGCAGAAGCCGCGGAAATTGAGGTGGGGGCGGTTCACCCACTGGACCGGCAAGCGGAAGGAGGCCGGTCCGCCCTCTTCATGCGCGTCCAGGCCGTCGAGATGCTCCAGCAGCGCGGGCCCCTCGTACCAGGCCATGCGCGGGCTCCGGGAGATGACATTGTCACCATCCAGGGAGCACATGGGGATGGCCTGGACTCCGGTGAACTTGTGCTCCGCCGCGGTGGCCTGGAACGCCTCCGTGATGCTCTTGAACACCGTTTCGTCGAAGCCCACCAGGTCCATCTTGTTGATGGCGAGGACGACATGGCGGATGCCCATCATCGCGACGATGCGCGCGTGTCGGTAGGTCTGGGTGAGCAGCCCCTTTCGCGCGTCCACCAGCAGCACCGCGAGGTCGGCGGTGGAGGCGCCCGTCGCCATGTTGCGGGTGTACTGCTCGTGCCCGGGCGTGTCGGCCACGATGAACCGCCGTTTCGTGGACGCGAAGAACCGGTAGGCCACGTCGATGGTGATGCCCTGCTCCCGCTCGGCCTGGAGGCCGTCAACGAGGAGCGCGAAGTCGACTTTGCCGCCCTGGGTCCCGTGCTGGCGGGAGTCCCGCTCCAGCGCCACGAGCTGGTCTTCGAAGATGGCCTTCGTTTCATGGAGCAGGCGGCCGATGAGCGTGGACTTGCCGTCGTCCACGCTGCCGCAGGTGATGAACCGGAGGAGGGGTTTCTCGGTGACGCTCGCGGCCATCAGAAATAACCCTCCTGCTTCTTCTTCTCCATCGACCCCGGCTGGTCCGAATCGATGAGCCGGCCCTGCCGCTCGGAGACCCGCGCGCTCAAGGTCTCGGCGATGATCTCGTCGAGCGTGGTGGCCGAGCTCTCGATGGCGCCCGAGAGCGGGTAGCAGCCGAGCGTGCGGAAGCGCACCAGGCGCATCTCCGGCTTTTCGCCGGGCTCCAGCGGAAGCCGCTCGTCGTCCACCATGATCAGCGTGCCGCCCCGGTTCACGACGGGCCGCTCCTTCGCGAAGTAGAGCGGCACGATGGGGATGTCCTCGTCCCGGATATATCCCCAGATGTCGGCCTCGGTCCAGTTGGAGAGCGGGAAGACCCGCAGGCTCTCCCCCTCCTTCAGGCGCGTGTTGTAGAGGTTCCACAGCTCCGGGCGCTGGCGCTTGGGGTCCCAGCGGTGCCCTTCCGAGCGGAGCGAGAAGACCCGCTCCTTCGCCCGCGACTTCTCTTCGTCACGCCGCGCGCCACCGAAGATCACGTCGAAGCCGTGGAGGTCCAGGGCCTGCTTCAAGGCCTCGGTCTTCATCACATCGGTGTAGTAGGAGGAGCCGTGGGTGAAGGGGTTGACGCCGGCCGCCTGGCCTTCCCGGTTCGTGTGCGTGAGGAGGGTCATCCCCGATTCGCGGGCCATGCGGTCCCGGTGCGCGTACATCTCCTTGAACTTCCAGGTGGTGTCGACGTGCAGGAGGGGGAACGGCGGGGGCGCGGGGAAGAAGGCCTTCCGCGCGAGGTGCAGCATCACCGACGAGTCCTTGCCGATGGAGTACATCATCACGGGCTTCCGCGCCCCGGCCACGGCCTCGCGCAGAATCTCGATGCTTTCGGATTCGAGTTGCGAAGGCTTCATAACTGCAGATCCACGCTCTTGTCTCCTGTGACTTCAAGGGTCTGATGGGCCGTCTTGCCGCTGAGGGAGCGCACGGTCACCGTGTGGCGGCCCGCGGCCACTTTCACGCTGCTGCCGTCGCTCTGGATACCGGCGGGGCGGCCGTCGACCATCACATCCCCGACGCCAGGGTGGGTGTTGACCGTGAGCGTGGCCATGCCGGGCAAGGCGATTTTCGATTCCTTGCCCGCTTCCACTGTAACCGGCCGCGATTCCGAGAAGAACACCTTGGCGTTGCTCAGCTCGACCTTGTGGGCTCCGGGAGCGAGTTGCAGGCTGCGGCCCGGCTCGATCTCGCCCTTGTCGGCCCCGTCCACGGCCACGCGCACCGGGAAGGCGCCCGCGAGACGGATCGTCCCGTCGCCGCCCACGCCGGCTTCGGCCGCGGCGGGCGGCTGCAGCTGGTAGACCCCCGAAGGCTGCTCGCCCACGGCGAAGTCCTTGGGAAGGCTCAGCGCGTCCTTGGTGAAGGTGAGCTGGTGCGGCTGGCCCTGGTTCCAGGAAAGGGTCAAGGGCGTCACGCCATCCGCGGTCTTGCCGTCCATGACGACTTGGGCCCCCGCCGGATCCGTCTTCAGCACCACAGGAGAGATCATGGGGGCCAGGGCCAAAGTGGAAGGCCAGGAGGCCGCGTCGGAGTAATCCAGATCCTTGGCCTCGTATCCCTTGGCTTCGAAGCGGACATGATCGCCCGGCCGCAGCTGCCAGTTCAGCGGCGTGGGTTCCGCCAGCGCGCGCCCGTTGACGGTCACGAGCGCCTTGTCCGGCAAGGTCTTGAGTAGGACCGTCGTCCCTCCGCGATGGTTCCAGAAGAAGAAACCCCCGGCGCCCGCCGCCGCCAGGAGAAGGGCTGCCCAGGGCCAGGCGCTGCGCCGCTTCGGCTCCGCCAGCAACCCGCCGAGGGTCTCGTCGTAAGCCGGCACGCTCAGTTGGATCGCGGGCGCGAGGTGGGTCTTGTGCGCCGAGTCCTCAGCCGGCGCCGCGACCACGGGCGGGACGGGAGTCCGGAGGGTGGAGGGAGACGCGGCGAGGAGATCCTGCCGGGCCGTCTTCGCGACTCCGATGGCCGCCTCCGCCAGGTCCTGGATGAACGCGCCGCAAGTCGCGTAGCGCTGCTCGGCCTCCTTGGCCAAGGACCGGAGGAAGATCTCGTGCCAGGCCTCGGGAAGAATGCCTTCCACGGGAGGCCGCGGATCCGCGGGCGGCTCATTCACGATCCGGTACAGGATCGTGTTGATGGATGTCCCGGGGAATGGCAGCTTCCCGCTTAAAAGCTCGAACACCATCACGGCCAGGCTGAACTGGTCGGATCGAGGCGTGACCATGCCTTCCTTGATCTGTTCCGGAGCCGCGTAGCTGGGCGTGCCGAGGAAGGTGCCTGTCTGGGTCAGACCCGCGTCTTCCCGCTTGGCGATGCCGAAGTCCATGAGCTTGGGGCGACCGTCTTCCGTGAGCATCACATTGCCCGGCTTCACATCGCGATGGATGACCCCGAGCCGGTGCGCGTGATCAAGGGCCTCTGCGATGCCCGCGGCGATCCGCAGCTTCCCGTCCAACGGAATCTGCGTCTCTCCCTTGATCAGCGCCTCGAGGCTCTGGCCCCCCACGAACTCCATGGCCATGAAGGGGCCGATGCCCTCCTCTTCGCCGACATCGTAGACCGTGACGATCCCAGGGTGGTTGAGGAGGCCGCTGATTTCCGCTTCCCGCTGGAAACGGGCGAGATACTCCTCCTTGTCCTTCTGGGAACGCAGGGATTCGAGGCGGACGACCTTGATGGCCACCTTACGCTTGATCCGGGGGTCCTCAGCCAGCAGGACATGCCCCATCGCGCCCGCGCCAAGCACCTTGAGCACCTGGTAGCGACCGATTGTCTGGGGGATCCGATCCTCGGGCAGCATCACATGACCTGAATACGATCATGTTATCGGAAGGCGCCGCCCCGGGACCTCAATCCCGGTTTTTTTCCCTGGACCTGCCTCAGATCCATGGGAGAATTTCCCAAGGCCTGCCGTAGGCATGCCCCAGGAGACTGGATGGAAATCCTCAAGCTGGTAGTGCTGTCAGCCTACTTCACGATCCTCACGGTGCTGAGCGTCTACGGCGCGCACCGGCTGTGGATGTTGTGGCTCTACTACAAGCACAAGCAGGACGAGCCCAAGCCCATGGGCGGCCCGGACTACGAGCCCATGGTCACGGTGCAGCTCGCGATCTTCAACGAGATGAACGTGGTCGAGCGCCTGGTGGACTCCGTCGTCCGCATGGACTGGCCGAAGGACAGGCTCGAGATCCAGGTGCTGGACGACAGCACCGACGAGACCGTGAAGGTCGCCCAGGCGGTGTGCGAGAAGTACGCCGCGCTCGGCTTCGACATCGCCCACATCCACCGCACCGACCGCACGGGCTTCAAGGCCGGGGCCCTCGCGAACGGCCTCAAGGTCGCCAAGGGCGAAGTCGTCGCGATGTTCGACGCGGATTTCATCCCGACCGAGGACTTCCTCCGCAAGGCCGTTCCCCACTTCGCCGACCCCAAGATCGCCTTCGTGCAGGGCTGCTGGGCGCACCTCAACCGCGACTTCAGCCTCCTGACGCAGGTGCAGGCCATCCTCCTGGACGGCCACTTCGTCTTCGAGCACACCGCGCGCAACCGCTCCAACGCCTTCTTCAACTTCAGCGGCACCGCCGGCATGTGGCGCGTCTCGGCCATCGCCGACGCGGGCGGCTGGCAGCACGACACCATCACCGAGGACGCGGACCTCAGCTACCGCGCCCAGCTCAAGGGCTGGAAAGGCGTGTACCTCAAGGACCTGGTGGTCCCCGCCGAGCTGCCCGTGGATGTGAACGCCTTCAAGAGCCAGCAGCACCGCTGGGCCAAGGGCAACGCCCAGGTCATCCGCAAGCTCATGAAGACCATCTGGAAGTCGGACGCCAGCCTGCACACCAAGCTGGAGTGCTGGTTCCACCTCAGCGCCAACTGCAACTACCTACTCATGGTCGTGCTGGCCATCATCATGGTGCCCTGCATGGTGCTGCGCGCGGGCACGCCCTGGTACGTGCTGCTCTCCACGGACGGCCCCTTCTTCCTGCTGAACGCCGTGAGCGTGGGCCTCTACTTCGGCCTTTCCCAGCGCGAACTGACCGACAACCGGGGCTGGTCCAGCCGCCTCAAGTACATCCCCGGCCTCATGAGCCTGGGCATCGGGCTCGGCCTCAACCAGGCCAAGGCCGTGCTGGAAGGCTTCTTCACGGATGACAAGGAATTCAAGCGCACCCCCAAGCTGGGCGTGGACGCCAACGGCAAGACGCTGAACAAGCGCGCCTACAAGGTGCCCAAGAGCCTCATCACCTTCCTGGAGCTGGGCTTCGCGTTCTACTACCTCGCCGCCGTGGTCGTCTCCATCGAGATGCACAAGTGGGCCTCCGTACCCTTCCTCGTGCTCTTCTTCAACGGCTTCGCCTACATGAGCCTCTTCAGCCTCATGGACATCCAGCTCTTCCGACGCCTGGCCATGGAAGAGCTCGAGGACGGCGAGCAGGCCTCGCACCTCGTCCAGTAGGCTCCATCGCGTTACTCTGTGGGCCGGGCATCCGCCCGGCCCTTTCCGTTCGAAGGCACCATGATCGACCTCCACTGCCACAGCGTGTTCTCCGACGGCACCGACCTGCCGCAGGCCCTGCCCCACATGGCCGACGAGATCGGGCTCACGGCGCTCGCGCTCACGGACCACGACACGGTGGAGGGCATCCCGGCCTTCCTGGCTGAGCAGCCGAAGGTGAAGACGCGCCTTCTCGTGGGCACCGAGCTGAGCTGCAAGTTCATCGGGAAGACGCTGCACGTGCTGGGCCTCCTCGTGGACCATCAGGACGGGACATTCCTGGACCGCCTCTCGGATCTGCGGAACCGGAGGGACGACCGGAACCGCCGCCTCATCGCGAAGCTGCAGCAGGAGGGCTTCCGGGTCGAGATGGCCGATGTGGAGGCCCAGGCCCCCGACACGCCCGGCCGCGGCTCCCTGATCTCGCGCGTGCACTTCGCGAAGGCGCTCGCCGCGAAGGGCTATGTGCCCCACCACCTGCAGGCGTTCCAGGGCCTCCTGAACGATGGCGGACGGGTCTGGGTGGACCGCGAAGAACTGGAGCCAGCCGAGGCCTCCCGCTGGATCCGCGAGGCGGGCGGCGTGCCCGTGGTCGCGCACCCCGGGCGTTTCGGCAACGGGACCTTCGTCTGGGACGAGGCGATGCTGGAACTGCGGAACCAGGGCATCGAGGGCATCGAGGCCTTCTACGGCGAGTACTCGGAGATCCAGCAGCGCAACTTCACCGCCATGGCGGCGAAGCTCGGCATGGTCATGTCCGGCGGCAGCGACTACCACGGAGCCAACAAGCCCCACATCCGGCTCGGCCGCGGCAGGGGCTCGCTGAAGGTGCCCGATGAGCTGCTCGAAGGCCTGGAGGCCCGCCGCCGCGAAGGGTCTTGGCACTAGCCGGCGTTCCCCGGCTAGGCTGGATGCCGGAGCATCCCATGGCCCAGCGCATCCTGATCGTCGAGGACGATCCCATCAATGTCCGCTACATGCAGGTGGTCCTCACCCGCAAGGGCGGGTACGAGGTGGCGGTCTCCGAGGATGTGCCGGAGATCCTCCAGATGGCCAAGGAAGGCGGGCTCGCCGGCATCATCATGGATGTGAGCCTCACCAACTCCCAGTGGGAAGGGGAGAACGTGGACGGCGTCTTCATCACCAAGCTGCTGAAGGCCGACCCCAGCGCCGCGAAGGTGCCCGTGATACTCGCCACGGCCCACGCCATGAGCGGGGACCGCGAGAAGTTCTTGCGCGAGAGCGGCGCCAACGGCTACCTCTCCAAGCCGATCCACGATCCGGACGCCTTCATCAAGGCGGTGCGCGAGGTCGTGGACAAGGCCTCGTGAGCCGTCCGCCCATCCGCCCCTCCGGCAAGGGTTCCGCCCGCTCCGCCCCCCGCGGCCCCGAGCGCGGTGGCGCGGCGAATGTCGCCGCCTACCGCCTGCGCATGGAATACGAGGGCGGGCGCTTCCAGGGCTGGCAGAGGCAAGGCGAAGCGCAGGTGAAGGCCGGCGTGCGCACCGTGATGGGCAGCCTGGAGCATTGCCTCCGGCAGGCGGATTTGCGCATCCTCGCCCTCCAGGGATCGGGCCGCACGGACGCGGGCGTCCACGCGCTGGACCAGGTGGCGCACCTCCACCTCGAATCCGCGAAGGCGCCCTCCCCCGCCCAGCTCCAGCGCATCTTCGACGAGGGCCTTCCCAGCGACGCCGCCGTGCGCGAGGTGAAGGCTTGCAGCCCCGCATTCCACGCGCGCCACGACGCCGAGGAACGCAGCTACCTCTACCAGATCTGCCGCCGCCGCTCGGGGCTCGCGAAGCCCTTCATCTGGTGGGTGAAGAAGCCCCTGGACCTGGACCGGCTCGCCGCGGCCTGGAGCGCCTTCGAAGGGTTCCATGCCGTCACCGCCTTCGCCGATCTCGACCCGGGCGACGAGCCCCGCTGCGAGATCCGCCGTTGCGAATGGGTGGAGAGCGGCAGCCTCGTCCTCCTCCGCGTCACCGCCAGCCACTTCAAGCGCAGCCAGGTCCGCCGCATGGTGGGCGCCGCCGTCACCTGCGCCCTGGGCGAGTCCGACCCCGCGCGGGTGAAGAAGGACCTGGGCCGGCCCACGCGGGACGCGGCCCTTTTCGGGTCTGAGCGGGCCGCGCCCTCCGCCGGCCTCTTTCTCGAGCGCGTGCGTTACAAAGGCGAAGCGCCCGTGGGAGCGCTGAAGCCGTTCATCGAGGTGTGGTGATGGCGGAAGAACGCGCCTCGAGCCGCACCGCGCTTGCCGTCGCGGCTCTGCGCGCGGCCCACCAGTCGGTCGACCAGAAGCCTCTGATCCTCGAGGATCCCGTGGCCGCCAGGCTCCTGGACCCCGCCGCCCTCGACCGCATGCGGGAGAAGGCGGCTGAGCTCAATAGCCCCGGCGCGCGGGGCCTCCGATCCCATGTGGTGCTGCGCAGCCGCTTCGCGGAGGACTGCCTGCGCGAACGGGTGGAAACCGGCCTGGCGCAGTTCGTGATCCTCGGCGCGGGGCTCGACACCTTCGCCTACCGGCAGCCGGCCTGGGCCCGCAGCCTCCGGGTCTTCGAAGTGGACCACCCCGCGAGCCAGGAGGCCAAGCGGGCCAGGCTAAGAGCAGGCGGCCTCGATCTCCCTTCCAATCTCACCTTCGCTCCGGTGGATTTCGAATCGTCCTCGCTCCAGGAGGGGCTGGAAGCGGCCGGCGTGGATTTCTCCAGCCCCGCCTTCTTCTCCTGGCTGGGCGTGACCATGTACCTCACGGAGGAGGCCATCGACGCCGTCCTGCGTTTGGCCGCCGGGTTCCCCGCGGGGAGCGCCATGATCCTCACCTTCGCCCAGCCCGACGATGGCTCCGATGCGACGCGGACCGGATTGGCGGACAAGGCGGCGCAGGCGGGCGAACCCTGGATCGCGCGATTCACGCCCCGGCAAATGGAAGCCAGGCTGCGCGACGCCGGATTCTCGAGCGTCTTCTTTCTGAGCCCCGAAGAGGCCGCCAACCGCTATTACCGGGACCGGACCGATGGTCTCCCCCCGCCGCGCAAGATCAACACGGCCCTTGCCGAGGTCTGAAGCATGCTCACCCGCGACGAAGCCTGGCACCTCCTCTGCGAATGGACGCCTTCTCCGAAATTGCGCGTCCATGCCCGCGCCGTCGAATTGGTCATGCGCGACCTGGGGCGCAAGCTGGGCGCGGATGAGGAAGCCTTCGGCCTCGCGGGCCTGCTCCACGACGCGGACTACGACCAGTGGCCGGAGGAGCACCCCAAGCGCATCGTCGCCTGGCTGGAGGGCCGCGGCGAAACCCTGCTGGCCCACGCCGTCAGCGCCCACTACACGCAATGGGGAGTCCCCTACGAGAGCCTGCTGGACAAGGCGCTGCTGGCTTCGGACGAGATCACGGGCTTCTGCATGGCCTGCGCCCTCGTGCGCCCGGACCGCACGGAAGGCCTGGAGCCGCGTTCCGTGAAGAAAAAGCTCAAGGACAAGGCCTTCGCCGCCGGCGTGGACCGCCACGAGGTGGCTGAAGGCTTCCGCATGCTGGGTGAAGCCGTCGGCGGGACCGAGGACGAGCACCTGTCCCGGATCCTCGCGGTGCTTCATGAGCACCGCGAGGAACTGGGCCTTACTGCACCGCGAGGCTGACCGAGGTGGTGGCTCCGCCGCTGACGCCGATCAGCGAAGAGGAACTGGCGGAACCCGTCACCTGCCCGCCGGGAATGAAGCGCGTCGCGTTCACGCCGTAGGAAAGGGAGGGAAGCGCGGCGAAGGTGTAGGTGTCCGACCCGGATCCCGTGACGGCCGCGTCCCCGCGGACGATGAGGAAGTAGGATCCGGCGCCGATCGTGAGGGTCTGCCGGAGATCGGCGAAGGTGCCCTGGCCGGAAGGCGTCTTGGGCGTCAAGGTCAGCCCGATCTGCCCCGTGGAGATGGGCGAAGCGGAGAAGGCCAGCGAGCCCGCGTCCAGCGATTGGCCAGCCTGGGGCTGGACGGGGCCAACGCCTCCTGCCGGGTAAGCCGTGGAAGCGGAAGCGGCCGGCATGGCCACGAGGAAATAGCTGGCTTGCGTGCCACCGAAGGAAGCGGGGAGGCCATCCATCCGGTAGGCGCCGGACGCGTTCGTGATCGCGCGCCGCATCACCTGCGGGGTGCCAGTCCCGTCGACGACCTCGGCGAAGACCTCCGTCCCGGCGATGGCGTGGGCGCTCCCGTCCACGATGTGCCCGCTGACGCTGGCGCTCGTGACACCGAAGACCTGCGGGCTGGGCTGGAAGAGGACGCCCGTCCCCGTGAAGCTCTGGACCGCGCTCGCGGTGTCCAGCATGAGGAGTTCCGAAGTCGTCGCGCCTTCCTGGACCGTGAGGGTCCCTCCGAGCTGTGTGGTGACCGGCATCGAGAGGACCAGCCCGGAAGCGCTCCCGACCGGGTAGACATAGGCCGGTTGGAGGACCTGGTTGGCGTAGTTGATCGTGGCCCAGGTGATGCGGACCTGATAAGTGCCCGCGGCAAGCGGGGCGTTGTTCGCCAGGTTGATGATGCCGCCGTTCTGGACCTGGAGCAGGTCGAAGGTCTTGGCCGGTTGCGACAGCACGGCCCAATGGGTGCCGTCCGCGCTGACATCCACTTCCTTGATGCCCATGACCACCTGGCTCCAATCCGGCGTGGAGTCGGCGCCCAGATCCAGCGTCACATAGCCGGTGGGGGCAGGCTGGGGAACTCCCCCGCCTCCGCCGCCGCCGGCGGCGAGGACGAGTAGAAGCGGGGAGCTGAGCAGGCAGGTGAGCTTGGAAGGGGTCATGGCCGTGTCTCCGGGCGGGGAGCCGCGTGGCGCTCCCCGAAGAGCAGATGGATCCCGTACAGGATGGCACC
>DATJFC010000369.1:0-2333 GCA_035495995.1 Holophagaceae bacterium | reverse complement strand
GGCCCAACCTGGAGGCCCTCTTCCCCGACGATCTCGGGGTTGATGAGGACGATCTTCTGGGCAGGATCCTCGCCGCAGGAGCAGTCGATGACGGCCAGGTTGAGGTTGATGCCGATCTGGGGCGCGGCGAGGCCGACGCCCTCCTCGGCGAGGGCCGTCTCGAACATGTCGGAGACGAGCTGGTCCAGCTCGGGGGTCCAGGCCCCGACATCCTCACTGTCCTTCTTCAGCCTGGGATCGCCCCAGGTGATGACCTCCCGAACGGCCATGGGCCTCTCCTAGCCTTCCAGTATAAGGCCTGGAGCTAGAAGAGCCTCACCAGGTTGAAGCCCAGCACCCAATCGCCGGAACGGCGCGGGCCGAAGGTCTCGTAATCCCCGCCCAGGACCTGGTGGGCCGTGGTGCCCAGCTCGTTGGAGGCCAGGAGGCTGAAGCGGTGGCCCGCGGTCCGGTACTGGTAGCCGAGGGCCCAACCCTGCTCATAGGCGTTCGCCACCTTGGAAGGCCTGGGATAGAACTCCGCCAGCACCCCCTGATGCTCCGTGAAGGCCCAGTGGAAGCCAAGGCCCGCCGTGGCCACATTCCGCGCCGTGGCGGTCTTCGAGAGGAAGGTGGGCACCAGCGTGACCGTGAACGCCTCTGTCGGCTGCCAGTCCACCGGCACCTGGAAGGCGCCGCCCACGAGGCCGCCCTTCACGGTCTCGTCGTAGCGTTCCGCGCGGAGCGCCACGCGCCAGTGGTCCGTGGCGGCCACCTGCTCCTGGAGCGCGAGCGTGAGCGTCTTCTGGTCCGAGGTCCGGTAGATCTCGGCGTTGAGCCCTGGAACGGCTTTGATCCCGAAATCGAACCCGAAGCCCGTGAAAGCCCCGTTATCGAGTCCGTAGAGGTCCTTGCTGCCGCTCTTGGCCTGCTCCTGGAAGCGATGCGTGAAGCGCAGGCCGATGTCCCAATCCGCGAGGTGGTCCGCGGTGGGCAAGTTGAGGGCGAGCGGCGCATCCGAGGCCTCCTGGGCCGCCAATGGCAGGCCCAGGAGGCTGATCAACGCGATGGTTGCGAGCTTGCTCGTCAATTGACCACCACTTTCCCGGCCATGCCCGTCGCGATGCTGGTGCCGCCCGCGGCGAGGAAACCGTGGTACTGGCAATAGTAGTAGTAAGTCCCCGCGGTGTTGAACTGGTAGGTGTAGGTGCCGGTGCTCTGGCCGGGATCAGGGACGCCCGGGAAGGTCGGCGAACCGTTGTAGGCGTAGGAGGTCAGGGTATGGGTGCCGCCCTTCCAGACGAATGAGACGGTGGTGCCCGCCGTCACGGTGAGCGTCGTGGGATTGAAGGTCGTGTTGCCGGTCCCGTAGGCCCCGGCACCGCCGATCCAGACCGTGTTGGCGGGAGGACCGGCCGGAGGCGTGTAGCCGCCGCCGGAGGAGGAGCCTCCACCCCCGCCGCCGCAGGCCATGGCGAAGGTGAGGCCGAGGATGGGAATGCTGGAGCGGATGTTCATGGGTTGCCTCCTGGCAGAACCTGCCGTGGGTAAGTGGTCCTTCCATAGTTCGCCAACCCAAGTCCTGGACCAGCACCGGTTTGAAAATGACGACCCATCCGGTCCACCGTCCGGAGCCATCCGGTCTTGACGGCGCTGCTTTGCGGCGGGATCGTGTCGCACATCAAGCATCTTGAAACGAGCACTTGCCTTGGCTTCCTGGCCCCTCGTCATCGAACTGGACCGCCAAGGCGGAGAACCCCTCTACCTCCAGATCGTGCGCGCCGTTGGAGAAGGCATCCGCAAGGGCCGCCTGCGGGCGGGAGAATCCCTTCCGGGCACCCGCGCCCTGGCGGAAACCCTTGGCGTGAACCGCACCACCACCATCGCCGCCTACCGCGAGCTGGAAGCGGAAGGCTGGATCGTCTCCAGGCCGGATCGCGGCACCTTCGTGGCGGAGAGCCCTCCCCTGGCGGCCAAGGACGAGGACGAAGCCTCCATCGCCGTGGTGGATTCGGGCTCCTGGACCTCCGGCGCCCCGGCCACGGAGCCCTTTTTCCAGCCCCAATCCGTGGGCTACGAAGGGTTCCGCCTCATCCCGGACCTGCCGGATGTGCGGCTCGCCCCGACCACGGCCATCCACCGCGCCCATGGCCGTGTCCTCAACCGCCAGCGCCAGCGCTTCCTTCAGCCTGGCTGGGATCCGCGCGGTCTGCTGGATCTGCGGGCCTCTCTCTGCCAGATGCTGCGCGACATGCGGGGGCTGGCCGTGGACCCCGGCAACATGGTCCTCACCCGAGGGCTCATGAGCACGCTGAACCTCGTGTCGCGGGCGCTCTTTTCACCCGGCGACGCGG
>DATJFC010000368.1:0-5485 GCA_035495995.1 Holophagaceae bacterium | reverse complement strand
TCAACCCCATGACGAAATGGGCCTACACCGACCGCACGCTTCCCAAGAAGCGCCTGACTGATGCGGAGATGATGGAAGTCAACCGCCTTTACCGAATCATCGGCGCCGATGTGGAGAAGCTCGCCTCGACGCCCCAGGGAGTCGTCATCGAGGGCCTGCCGGCCATTCATTCAGCCGTCTCGCCCAGCGACTCAGCGACTCCTGGACGGACTACATGCCTTACGCAGGCGGGGCCTTGGCCCTGGTTCTGATCATCTTCCTGATCGTGCGCAAAAGATCCTGACCCATGGCCTACTTCATCAGGTCCCGGGCGATGACCATGCGCTGGATCTCGGTGGTGCCCTCGTAGATGGTGGTCACGCGGACATCGCGGTAGAGGCGCTCCACGACATATTCGCGGGAGTAGCCGTAGCCGCCGTGGATCTGCACGGCGCGGTCGCAGACCCACACGGCGTTCTCCGTGGCGAAGAGCTTGGCGGTCGCGGCCTCGCGGGTGCAGGGCCTGCCCGCGTCCTTCAGCGAGGCGGCCTTGTGGATGAGGAGGCGCGAAGCCTGCACGCGGGCCTCCATCTCGGCCAGGTAGGTCTGGATGGCGGGCTGCTCGCCGATGGGCTTGCCGAAGGCGTGGCGCGCCTTCGCGTACTTCACGCTCTCGTCGAGGGCGCGCTGGGCGAGGCCGAGGGCCTGGGCCGCGATGCCGATGCGGCCGCCGTCGAGGCCGCCGAAGGCCACCTTGAGGCCGTCGCCGGGCTTGCCGAGCATGTCGTCGTCGGCGACGAAGGCGTCCTCCAGCGTGACCATGACGGTCTTGGAGGAACGGAGGCCCATCTTCTCCTCGGGCTTGGCCATGACGACGCCGGGCTGGTCGGCGTCCAGCACGAAGGCGCTGATGCCCTTCTTGCCCTTCTCGGGATGGGTGATGGCCATGACCACATAGAAGCGGGCGATGCCGCCGTTGGTGATCCAGGCCTTCGAGCCGTTCAGCTTCCAGCCGCCGTCCACCTTGGTGGCCTTGGTCTTGAGGGCGGCCGCGTCGCTGCCGGCGTCCGGTTCCGTGAGCATGAATCCGCCGAGCTCGGAGCCGTTCGCGAGCGGCGTGAGGTACTTCCGCTTCTGCTCCTCCGTGCCGAAGGCGAGGATGGGCGCGCAGGCGACGGAGTTGTTCACGCTCATGGTCACGGCCACGGAGGCGTCCGCGTAGGCGATCTCCTCGAGCGCGAGGATGTAGCTCAGCGTGTCCACGCCCGCGCCGCCGTAGGCCTCCGGCACGCACATGCCCATGAAGCCCATCTCGCCCAGCTGCTGGATGATGGCGGCGGGGAATTCGGCCTTGTGGTCCCGGTCCATGGCGCCTGGCTCGATCTGCTCCGCGGCGAATTCCCGGGCGGCGTCGCGGATGGCGGTCTGGTCTTCACTGAGCTCGAACATGGCCCCTCCAACCATCCAGTGGAGCATGGAAGGGCGCCCGCCCCAAGAGGCGGCCTAGGACGGCTCGGGGCCCGCCACCTGGAGGTCGATGGTGAAGGTGCTGCCGCGTCCGGGCTCGCTGGTGGCGCCGAGCCGCCCGCCCCAGCTCTCCACGATGGCCTTGACGCTGGCGAGGCCGAGCCCGGTGCCCTGGCTCGACGGCTTGGTGGTGTAGAAGGGCTCGAAGATCCTCGCCAGCACGCCCGCCTCCATGCCGAGCCCGTCGTCCTCCACCTCGAGCCGCACCCAGGGGCCGCTTTCGGCGCTGAGGAATCCCGTGCGGATGCGGATGTGCCCGCCCGTGGGCATGGCGTCCCGCGCGTTGGCCACCAGGTTCACGAGGATCTGCTCGATCTGCCGGGGGTCCGCGCGCACGGGCAGGGGGCCGGTCTCAGCCTCCATCAGGACCTGCACGGTGGCGGGCACCATGCGCTCCAGGAGCGGAAGGAAGGTTTCGACTTCCTTCCCGAGGTCGAAGGCCGTGGCCGGGGGGCGGTCCGATTGGCGTCCCAGGGCCATGAGCTGCTGGGCCAGATGGCGGCCGCGGTCGGCGGCATCGTGGATCGTCTCGAGATCCTGGCGCGCCAGGGGCTGGCCGGCTTCCGAACGCATCATCAGCAGCTCGCTGGAACCGAGGATCACCGTGAGCAGGTTGCGGAAGTCGTGGGCCAGGCCCGCGCCCAGCGTGGCCACCATGTTGAGGCGCTGGGTCTTGAGGACGGCCGAGACGCTCTCCTCCAGGGCCCGCGTGCGCTCGGCCACCTTGCGCTCGAGCATCTGGTTGAAGATCTGCAGCTCCCGCTGCGTGAGGTAGAGGCGCAGCAGCACCAGGCCGCCGACCGCGACGGCGATGATGCGCGCGAGCGGGGGCACGGTCCATGGGATGGCGAGGGCGAGCCAGGCGCCCCAGACCACGGCCAGTCCGACGGGGATGGCGGTCAGTCCCGGGCGGATCCAGGGGGCGAAAAACTCCCGCTGGGTCCTGGCCCGGCGAGGCCTCGACGCGGCATAGGCCAGCAAGCCGGTGGACGCGAGGAGCGGCCAGGCGGTCGGGCCGTCCCAGTGGTAATTCCTCAGGCCCAGCACGAGGCTGTTCTGGATGAGCAGGATGCCCAGGTAGACGAGGAGGGCGCTGGGCAAGGGCCGGAGAGCTGGGAGGAGAGCGGGCGGCAGATCCATGGCCGCGTTCAGCAGCACCGCGAGCGCCGCCACCACGGAGAGCAGGTCCAGCAGGAAGGTGAGGTTCACCGGGCCGTAGGGTCCGCGGACCTGGATGAAGACATCCAGCAGGCCCGGCAGGGCCGTGAGCAGGATGAAGAGCAGGCTCCCGCTGACGATGAGGCCGCCGAGCCCGCGCTGCACGCGCCCCAGCATGCCTCCGCGCTCGGAAGGCCAGGCGGTGAGTCCCGACAGCAGGAGGATCCGGGAGAGGATCTCGAGCGCGTTCACGAAAGTGGCCGCCCACATCCTGGCTCCAGGCGTGGGCCAGACGCCGGACTGCCCGAGGAGGATGAAGGGGCCCGTGAGCAGGTTCGATAGCGCGGTCACGAGGAGGGCGAGGCCGGTCCAGCGCCAGGCCGGAGCGAGAGGAGACGCCTCCATCCGCCCGCGGCGGAGGCAGGCCATGCCCGCGTAGCCGAGACCCAGCCCCAGCAACGTGCAGAAGCTGATCTCTCCCCACCGCCCCGGCAGTCTTGGCAGGAGGGCCCAGGCGGCCGACGCGGCGAGGATCCCCAGCACCAGTGGGAATCCGGCCTTCGTGGCAGGGATGGATCGGTGTTCGCTCGGCATCGGAAGGGGTGATGGAATCCTAGGCTTCGGAAGCTTCTCTGTCGAGCGTCCAGCCTTCCACCGCCGCCAGCCGTTTGAGCGAAGCCTTGGCGCCTTCCCAGCGCATCAAGCCCAGCGCCTCGGAAGGAGGACACCAGCGGAAGGTCTCGTGCTCGCCGGTCTCCAGCCTCACGGCCGCGTCTGGCGCCACTTCGGCATGGAAGCAGGTCTCCGTGTTGAAGCGCGGCTCGGGGTCGGGAAAGCGCACGACGGCGGGATCCACCCAGAAACTGTGGGAGAGCTCCAGCGGCTCGAGGCGCAGGGGCGCGAGCCCGGTCTCCTCTTCCAGCTCCCGGAAGCAGGCGGCCTCCGCCGCCTCGCCAGGCTCCACCATGCCCGTCACGCTGGACCACCAGCGGCCGTGCTGGGGCTGCCGCAGCATCATGAGGATCTCGGGCCCCCGTGGGCCGCGCCTCCAGGTGAGCGCGCTGACGCTGCGGCTGCTCTCGCGCACGGGCTGGAGATCCAGGGCCAGCACCTCGCAGAGGTGGCGCTGGAGATGATCCATGGCCGTTTCGAAGGAGGGGCACGCGTCCCCCAGCAGCGAGCGGAGGCTGCACACGCCCTTGTCCGTGAACCCGCAGGGCACGATCCAGCGGAAGTGCGGCAGGAACGGATCCACGTTGAAGGCGATGCCGTGGGTGGTGATCCAGCGGCTGAGGTGCAGGCCCACCGCGCCGAGCTTCTCCAGGCCCCGCGGCGTGTCCACCCAGATGCCGGGCGCGCCTTTGAGACGGCCGGCCTTGACGCCGAAGTCGGCGGCCGCGCGGATCATCGCCTCCTCCAGCCCGCGCACCAGGCGGCCCACATCCTCGCGGCCCCCGCCGAGGTTGCAGATGGGATAGGCGACGATCTGGCCGGGGCCGTGATAAGTGATCTCCCCGCCGCGATCCGTCTCGTGGACGCCGACGCCGTTGGCATCGAGGAAGTCGGGCGCCACGAGGATGTCCGCGCGGGTGGCGTTGCGCCCCAGGGTGAAGACGGGGTCGTGCTCCAGCAACACGAGCTGGTCGGGGCGGCCGCCCTCTCGGACGAAATCCGCCAGGGCTTTCTGCATGCGGAGCCCGGCGCCATAGAAGACTTTCCCGAACCGCCGCAGCTGGGCCGTTCGAGGCGTGGTGAATCCGGCCGCATCCATCCGGCTAGTTTAGCGGGCGGCACTGGCACAATGGCCGCATGGCGTCGGACCCAACCCAGATCGGGCGGTACAAGATCCTCGGCACCCTCGGGCAGGGCGCCATGGGCAAGGTCTACCTCGCGGAGGATCCGGCCCTCAAGCGCGGCCTCGCCATCAAGCTGGTGCACGGCCTCTTCGGCGACGCGGAGGTGCTGGCCCGCTTCAAGCGGGAGGCGGAGATCTCCGCGCGCTTGAACCACCCGAACATCATCACGATCTTCGATGTGGGCGAGGCGCCGGGCTACGGCCCATTCCTCGCCATGGAATTCGTGGACGGCGAAGGCCTCGACGCCTTCGTCAAGGCTGGGCGCATGGAGCCCGAAGAAGCGATGCCCCTGCTGCTCCAGGCGGGGCAGGCGCTGGAGGCGATCCACCGGGCGGGCATCGTCCATCGCGATGTGAAGCCCTCCAACTTCATGGTCGCCAAGGACGGGCGGCTGAAGCTGATGGATTTCGGCATCGCGCGGGGGGACGAGCCCCGGCTGACGACGACGGCGGCCTTTCTCGGGACCCCTGCCTACGCCGCGCCGGAGACCCTCGCGGGCCTGTCGAAACCTTCTGAGGCGGCGGATCGCTGGGCCCTGGCCGTCACCGCTTTCGAGATGCTGACGGGCCGGATGCCCTTCGCCGCGGACAGCGTGAACGCCGTGCTCTACCGCGTGGCGCACGAGCCGCCTCAATTCCCTGAAGGCATGGAGCCGGGCCTCCGCGCGGTGTTCGAGCGGGCCCTCGCCAAGGATCCCGCGCGTCGTCACGGGAGCGCCCGGGAATTCCTCAAGGCCCTCGCTGAAGCTCTGCCAATGGACGCTGCCGCCCGGGCCGCCTTCGTGTCGCGGATGGAATCCCCCGCGGCGACGGGGACCTACCGCATGCCCCGGCGCGAGGGCCGCTCCAGGAAGACCCTGATCGTCGCGGGTGGGGCCGTGCTGGCGGCTGGCGCGGCCGCGTGGCTCATATGGGCTCTCACTTCGCGCACACGGGTGGTCGCGATCTACTCGACGCCCCCGGGCG
>DATJFC010000367.1:0-3854 GCA_035495995.1 Holophagaceae bacterium | reverse complement strand
TGGCTGAAGATCTACGCCGAGCACCTCGAAGTCCACGCCGCGCAGATCCGGCGGAATCTCGACGCCTGGCGGGAGCGCTGACCCGGGCATGAGCGATCTCGATCTCGCCGCCTACTTCCGCCGTATCGGCTACGAGGGGACGCCGAAGGCGGACCGCGCGACGCTGGAGGCGCTCCACTTCGCCCACGCGACGAGCATCCCCTTCGAGAACCTCGCCATCCAGATGGGCGAAGGCATCAGCCTCGACCTCGACGCCATCCAGGACAAGCTCGTGCGGCGGCGGCGTGGCGGCTACTGCTTCGAGCAGAACACGCTCTTCCTCGCCGCGCTGCGGCGGCTGGGATTCGAGGCGGAAGCCTTCGAGGCGCGGGTGGCGCCGGGCGGGGAGCATCCGCGCCCGCGCACGCACATGCTCCTGCGCGTGAAGCTGGACGGCGCCGAGCTCCTGGTGGACGTGGGCTTCGGCGGCGAGGGGCTCCTGCATCCGGTGCCCATGGACGGCGGGGCCCACGGGCAGTTCGGCCGCGTCTACCGAGTCGCCGGCGAAGGGCTCCTGCGGACGCTGCAATCGAAGCAGCTCGTCAACTGGATCGACCTGTACGCCTTCGAGCCCATCCCGCGCCATCCCGTCGATTTCGAGCTGGGCAACTGGTACACGAGCGCGCACCCGCAGAGCGTCTTCGTGAAGACGCTGACCGCGCAGCGCGTCACGCCCGAAGGCCGCCTCGTCCTGCGCAACCTCAGCTTCACCGCCGTGCGCGGCGACTCGGCGGAGGAACGCGTCCTCGAGCCCGCCGAGGTCCCGCGGGTGCTGCGGGAAGCCTTCGGCCTCGACATCCCCGACGGCACGCGGTTCAGGGCCCTCGAAGCCTCCTAGAAATCGAAGAAGAGCGAGAGCTGGATGTCCCGGCCGGGCTGCGGCATGAGCGAGTTGTAGTAGCTCTGCGAGCCCACCCAGGCCGTCCCCACGAAGCCGCCCGGCGCGGTGCCGGCGCCGGCGTCGCGCAGGCCGGGATGGGCATAGGCCCGGTCCAGCAGGTTCGCCACGCGCAACGCCGCGTTGAGGCCCTTCCATCCGATGTCGCGCATGTCGAGATTCAGGTCGAAGGTCGCGTAGCCGCCCACGCGGGCCACCGGATTGGTCGGCACCGTCGTGCGGTGGCCGATGTAGCGGCCGAGCAGGGTGGCGTCGAAGCGCCCGTTGAACACCACCGTCATGCCGCCCAGCACCTTGGTCCACGCGAGGTCGCCGCTGGGGACTTCCATGGGCGACGGATAGGCGAGGGTGTCCTCGGCGTGGGCGTAGCGGGAGTAGTAGCCCCAGAGCTTCCACTGCTGGAGGGCCGCCACGGGCAGCACGGCCTGGAAGCCCAGGTCCATCCCCGTCACGTCCTGGTCGCCGGCGTTGGAGACCGTCGCGCCGGTCTTCTGGATGATGGCGCTGTTGTGGACATGGTAGAGGTCGAGGCTGAACCCGAAGGCGCTGCGGGTGTAGGTGCCGCTCAGCTGCGCGGTGCTGGACCGCTCCGGCCTCAGGTCCGTGTTGGAGCCGGTCCCGGAGGTGGCGCCGTAGAGGAGGCGCGGGGTGGGCTGCTGGTAGGCCTGGCCGTAGAGGGCCTTGAAGCCCCAGGAGCCGCGGTTGAACACGTAGCCGCCGCGCAGCGTCGTCGCCGCGCCGAAGATGGAGTCGTCGTCGTTGCGGACGCCCAGCGTGAGCTGCTGGTCCCCCGTGAGGCGGTAGCGGGTCTGGAGGTAGAAGGCGCGGTCGAGGGCGCTGAAGTGGTTCGTGTCGTTCAGGGACCCGTCGGGCGGCGGCGCGGGGGCGGCCGTCGTGAGGTAGGCCTTCTGGAGCGTCTTCTGCTCGAGGGCGAAGCCGCCGTTGAAGTCCAGGCGGTCGCTGGCTCGGAAGGCGAGGTCCTGGGTGTAGGCAAGGCTGGAATTCAGGACCTGGTAGTAGGTGATGACCGAAGAGGAGCCCGAGCCGTAGCCGTAGTAGGACTCCACATCGTAGGAGCCCTCGTCCACGTCGCTGCGCCGGTAGCGGACCATGGCGGTGGAGGAGAGGCGGTCGGTGAGATCGGCCTTGTTCTGGAGGTAGAGGCTCGTGTCGGGGCGGATCCAGCGGCCCATGCTCTGGCTCTCGTCCGCGGAATAGGCGAGGCCGTAGCCCGAATCGATCCAGAGCTGCTGGAGGCCCAGCTCCCAGCCCTTCCAGTCCAGGCGCGCGTCCACGGCGTGGTGCTGGTGCTCGGACTCCGGCGACCCGGCGAGGTCCGGATCGTCCAGCACGGAGCCCCAGAGCTGGCGGTTGGCGTAGTACTTGGAGCTCGTGTACTCGTAGCGGTCCGCCGCGGATTCGTCCACGTCGCCGTCGTCCCGGCGGGCGGCGAGGCTGAAGCTGAGGTCGCCCTGCTTGTCCGACGCGAAGAAATCGCCGATGCGCGCGCCGAAACTGCCGCCGGTGATGCGGCCGTGGATCTGGAAGCCGTCCTGCTCGGGCTTGCGCGTGATGATGTTGATGACGCCCATGAAGGCGTTGGAGCCGTAGAGGGCGGAGGCCGGTCCGTAGACCACCTCCACGCGCTCGATGGCGGAGAGCGGATAGGTGACGAGGGGCGTGTCGGCGGTGTCGAACCAGAGGTGGTTGAAGACGACGCCGTCCACCATCACGAGGAACGGGTCGCCGATGTCCGTGCGGTAGCCCCGCCAGTAGTCCTTCACGTAGTTGGCGCCGTAGGAGCGGACCACATCCATGCCGGGCAGGTCGTCGAGGATCTGGGACAGCTCGGTGTAGCCCCGCGCCTCCAGATCCGCCCTCTGGAGCACGATGACGGTGGCCGGGGCCTCCGACAGCGGCCCCGCCTGCCGCGAAGCGGAGACCACCGGGGTGCGCATCAGCTCCAGCAGGTCCTGCATGGCCTGCGGATTCGGCTGGGGCGCCTGCTGGGCCACGGCCGAAAGGCCCGTGAGGGCCAAGGCGGGGAAGATCGGCTTCAGGCCCACGGGGCCCCCGGTGCTGTGGGGATGCCCGTTGAAGGTAGGGCAGTGGCGGCCGCGCGCAACCGTCGGATCGGGTTCATGGCTGGTTCCCCCGGGCGAGCAGCGCCTCGATGCGCGGCAGGAGCTGCGCGAGGGCCACAGGTTTGACCTCGAAGTCGTCGCACCCCGCCTCCAAGGCGGACTTGCGGTCGGAGGCCGTGGCGTGGGCGGTGAGCGCGATGATCGGCACGGCGCGCGTGCCCGGGCGCCGCCGCAGCTCCTGGGCCACGGCGTGCCCGTCCATGCCCGGCAGGCCGATGTCGAGGAGGATCAGGTCCGGCCGCTCCTGTTCGGCCAGCGCCAGGGCCGTGGGGCCGTCGGAGGCCTGCAGCATGGTGAAGCCGCGCCGCTCCAGGAGGCGGCCGAGGGCGTCCCGGTTCAGCTCGTTGTCCTCCACCAGCAGGAGCCTAGGCATGGCCGTCTCCCGCGGGGGGCGCAGGGAGCTCGAGGATGAAGGTGGAGCCCTTGTCGGGCTCGCTGTCCACCGTGAGGCTGCCCCCCATGAGCTGGCAGAGGCGCCGGCTCAAGGAGAGGCCCAGGCCCGTGCCGCCGTAGCGGCGGCTGGTGCTCTCCTCGGCCTGGGTGAAGTCCTGGAAGAGCCGGCCCATCTGCTCCCGGTTCATGCCGATGCCGGAATCCTTCACGGTGAAGCGCAGCCAGGGCGCGCCCTCTCTTTCGAAGGAGGCGACGCCCAGCTCCACCACGCCCTTCTCGGTGAACTTGCAGGCGTTGCTCAGGAGGTTGTAGAGGATCTGGCGGAGCTTGGTGCCGTCGCCGAGGAAGGGCGCCGCGTCCCGCGGGTAGGCGGAGCGCAG
>DATJFC010000366.1:0-12369 GCA_035495995.1 Holophagaceae bacterium | reverse complement strand
ATGGAGGCGGCCTCCGGGCGAGAGCAGGCGACGGCCTTCCGCCATCAGCTTCTCCAGCGCGTCCGGCGTGTGCGCGTAATCCACCATGACGCCGAAGGGCTGGCCGCAGTCCACGCGCTCCAGGCGGCCGGGCGCGCCTTTGAGGCCCGCGACGGCGGGCAGCAGTTCCGCGAGCTCGAAACCCGCCTCGGCGCAGGCCGCGAGGGCGGCCAGCAGGTTGTAGGCGTTGAAGCGGCCCAGCAGCGGACTTTCGATGGGCCATGAACCCTGGGGCGCGTCCAGCGTGAAGCGCGTGCCCGTGGGGCCGAGGTCGATGGCTGTGGCGCGGTAGTCCGACGCGCGCTCGATGCCGTAGCTGACGAAGCGGCCTTCGGTCAGGAGCATCTGCCCGTAGGCGTCATCGGCGTTCACGAGGAAGCGGTCGCTCTGCGCGATCAGCCGCTTCTTCGCGTCGAAGTAGCGGTCCATATCGCCATGGAAATCCAGATGGTCCTGGGTGAGGTTGGTGAAGACGCCGACCTTGAAGCGCGCGCCGGCCACGCGGCCCAGCTCCAGGCCGATGCTGCTCACCTCCACCGCCGAAGCCCTGTCGCCGGCCTCCACGCTGCGCCGCAGCCAGCGGTAGAAGCTGGGGCTTTCCGGCGTCGTGCGGACGGCCTCTTCTTCGAAATCGCCCGCCGCGTTCAGCACCGTGCCCACGAGCCCGCAGCCGATGCCCACCCCGCGCAGCAGCTGGCGGATGAGCGTCGTCGTCGTCGTCTTGCCGTTGGTGCCCGTCACGCCGATGAGGGCGAGCTGCTCATCCGGATCGCCGTGCAGGCGCTTGGCGAGACGGCCCATGGCGAAGCGGCCTTCCGCGAGACGCCCCGAAGCGGTGCCATCGGGCACTTCCGCCGGAGACTCGCTCAGCACGGCGGCGGCGCCCTGCGCGATCACTTGCGGGATGAACGAGACCCCGTCCACCTTCTCGCCTTTGAGCGCGATGAAAGCCCAGCCCGGAGCGACTTCGCGGCTGTCGCAGGTGAGGTCCGCGATCTCGGCGTCGGGACCGACGATGTCCCGGACATCCAGTCCCCTGGTCAGCTCCGAGAACTTCACGGGCTCTCCACGGTGATGGTGACGGTGTCGCCGTCCTTGAGCTCCGCGCCGGGAGCCGGGCTCTGGTCCTTGACCCGCGCGGCGAAGGCGGTGGACGGCGCGCCCTTCACTTCAGGCGTGCCGCCGACGAGGAGGATGCGCTGCAGCGCCGCCTTGAGGCCGAGGCCGCGGAGGTCGGGCACCTTGCCCTTCTCGATGTGGAAGGAGGCCTCGTCCGTCTCCGCCACGGGCCAGTCGCGCAGCGTGAGGCGCAGGTCGGATTCCGGCGACTGGCCGCCGGCGGTCTGCTGGTAGCGCAGGATCGCGTTGCCCACTTCCGCGAAGAGCGGCGCGGCCACTCCGCCGCCGTCCAGATCGCCCTGCGGGTCGTCCAGCATGATGAGGATGCCGTAGCGCGGATGGTCCGCCGGGAAGAAGCCCATGAAGGAGGCGTAGTGGCGCTTCTCGTCGTAGTGGAGCCTCCCGGTGCGCGGATCCGGGACCAGCTTTCGGCTGGTCCCGGTCTTGCCGAAGGCCACGACGCCCGAGTCCAGCTTGGCGAGCTTGCCCGTGCCGTCCGTGATGACGCCCTGGAGCACCTGGCGCATGATCTCCGAGGTCTCGGGGCTCAGCACCTGCTGGCGCGCCTGGGGCGGGTTCTCCTGCATCAGCGCGCCCTGGTCGTTGTAGATCCGCTGCACGAGGATGGGCTTCATGAGCTTGCCGCCGTTGGCGATGGCGCAACCGGCCATGAGCACCTGAAGCGGCGAAGCGCTGAGGCCGTACCCGTAGGAGATCGTCGTCTGAGAAGTGCCGCTCCACTGGTCCGGCGAGGGTAGCCGCCCGTTGGTCTCGCCGGGGAAGGCGAGCCCGGTGGGGTCGCCGAAGCCGAACTTCTTGAGGTATTCGTAGTGGTCCGTCGGCTTCAAGCGCATTCCGATCTTCGCCGCGCCGATGTTGGAGCTGAGCCAGAGCACCTGCTCGAAGCTGATGACGCCGTGGGCGTGGGTGTCCGTGACGATCTGGTCGTGGGGGAAGGCCATGCGGCCGGGGCCGGTGTCGATCTTCTCGCCCAGGTGCACCTTGCGCTCCTCCAGGGCGATGGCGGCCGTGAAGATCTTCATGGTGGAGCCGGGCTCGTAGGCGTCCTCCAACGGATGCACGCGGCGGGCCTCTTTCTGGCGCTGGAGCTCAGCCTCGTACTCCGCCTTGAGATCCGGCCCCATCTCGGACTCGGAGAGGCCCTGGAACTTCTTGGGCAGGAGGTGGTTCGGGTCGAAGGTGGGCGTGCCCGCCAGCGCGAGGATCTCGCCCGTGTCCGGGTCGACCACCACGGCGTAGGCCGTCTTGGGGTGGGCCTTCGCGACGCCCTCCGCCAGCGCGTCCTCCACGATGTGCTGGATGGTCGCGTCGATGCTGAGTTGGATCGTCGAGCCGTTCACGGGCACCTGCGCGTAGTTCTCGCTCATCTCCAACAGGTGCCCCTTGGCGTCGCGAGGCGCGACCAGCTTGCCTTTCCGCCCAGCCAGCATGGAGTTGTCGGCCTTCTCGATGCCGAGCTGGCCGATGCCGTCGATGTCCGTGAACCCGAGGATCTGGCAGGCCAGGCTGCCGCGCGGGTAGAAGCGGCGGACTTCCGGAAGGAATTCCAGGCCTTCGAGGTCCATGGCCTTCACCGCCGCGGCTTTGGATGGGGCGAGCTGGCGCTGGATCCATACGAAGCTCTTCTTCCTCAGCAGCCGCGAGAGGACTTCCGTCTTCGACATCTCTAGCACCGGAGCCAGCTTGTCCGCCGCGGCGGAGGCCGCCTTGCGGTCCGGATCGCCCCACTTCGCGGGACCGTCCTTCTCCTGCTCGTAGTCGGGGTAGTAGGTGCGCGGATCCACAAAGAGGCTGTCCACCCGCAGGCTGATGGCGAGACTGTCGCCCTTGCGGTCCCGCAACTCGCCGCGGATCGGCATGATGTCCACGGTCGTCAGGTGCTGGCGGGCCGCGCGCTCGTGGTAGGCCTTGTGCTGCACCACCTGGAGCCAGAAGAGGCGGAGGAAGACCGCCCCGGCCCACAGCGCCACGAAGCCCGTCACCCAGGGCCTACGCAGGGATTGGAGCTGGCGCGCCTCCGGCGCCCCCTCCATGAGGCGGCGCGGAGTGCGGGGGGATGAGGAAGAGAGCAACGACATCAAGAGCAGGGCCGATCAATCAGGCTACAGCCTCCGGCCTCCGGCCCCCAGCCCTCAGCCCGATTCAGCGGTTCAAGTCCTCCCAGGAGTTCACCGGGCGGAGCTTTGCCTCCCGCTGGTCCGCGGCGCTGAAGGCCCGCTGGATGAGGCGGCTCTGCTTCTTGGGCTGCATGCCGCTCTTCACGGCGTAGGCCTGGATCTCCTCGTCGCGCTGCCAGCGGCTGCGCTCGAGCATCAGCTTGCGCTGGGTCTCCTGCTCCTGGCCGATGCGGGCCTGGACTTCGCTCATCCGGTAGCCCAGCCGCACGGACTGGACCTTGAGGTAGACGAGGGTCATCAAGGGCATGGCGATGGCGAGGGCCAGGAGCAGCAGGCGCAGCACGCCCTCGCTCTCGACCTGGCGGACCTGGGCGCGGGTACCGAGGTTCATGGCAGACCTCACTAAGACAGGCGCTCCGCCGCGCGGAGGCGGGCGGAACGGGACGGCGGATTGGCGGCGAGTTCGGCCTCTGAAGGCTCCAGGCCGCCGGGATGGACGAGCTTCACGATCTTGGGAAGGGGTTCGGGCGGAACGCGGTTCGGGCCGTCGTAGATGCCCGCGAGGCGGCGGAAGGTCTGCTTGACGATCCGGTCTTCGAGGCTGTGGAAGCTGATGACGGCCAGGCGGCCGCCGGGGCGGAGCGCGCGGACCGCTTCTTCGAGCGAAACCGCGAGGCGCTCCAGCTCGCCGTTGACGGCGATGCGGATGGCCTGGAAGGTGCGCGTCGCAGGGTCGGCGTGGCCCTTGCGCTTGGCGGGCTCCTTAGGGATGACCTTGTAGACGGCTTCCGCGAGGTCCAGCGTCGTGGCGAGGCGGCCGTCCCGCAGCGCAGCGAGGATGGACCGGGCGATGGGCTTGGAAAGGCGCTCCTCGCCGTAGGTCCGCAGCGCGAAGGCCAAAGTGCCCTCGTCCTGACGCTGGATCCACTCGTAGGCCGTCATGCCGGACTCGGTGTCCATGCGCATGTCCAGGGGGCCCTGTTCGCGGAAACTGAACCCGCGGGAGGCGGACTTGAGCTGGAGGCTCGAGACGCCGAGGTCGGCGAGGATGGCGTCGTAGCCGTCCGGAGCGATCCGCTCAGTCCATTTCTGGTACTCGGGCTGGCGCCAGAGGTCCTCGTAGGTGGAGGCGATCACGGAAAGGCGGGGGTCGTGGCCCAGGCGCGCTTGCGCCAAAGCCCGGGCCTCGGGGTCCCGGTCCACCCCCATGTACCGGGAATCGCCATCGCAGCGGCGGAGCAAGGCCTCCGCGTGGCCCCCGAGGCCCAGGGTGAGGTCGAGGATGCGGGCTCCCGGCGGCAGCACCAGGGTGTCCAGCACCTCGTTGAGGAGCACAGGGATGTGGATGGGCGTGGCTACCATCATCTAGATCCCCAGTTCCGACAGTTGAGAGAGGTCTTCCGGCGTGAGCGGATCCGCCACGAGGCGTTTCTCGAAGGCGCCGCGGTTCCAGATGGCGATGTGGTCCATCTGGCCGAGGACGGCGACTTCGCCCCGGAGGCCGGCGGATTCGCGGAGGATGGGGGGGATGACGAAGCGCCCCTGGGCGTCAGGCTCGACTTCGGAGCCGTAGTAGGCGGTCACTTCCAGGAACTTGCGCTTGGCGGGGCTGGTGGCGGGCAGGGCCGCGAGGCGGGCCTCGATGCCCTCCCAGACCGGCATGGGATAGAACCGGGCGCTGAGACCGTCCAGGGAGGTCAGGTAGTGGACAGAGGCTCCCTGGCCCTCGCCCTTGGCGAAGGTTTCCAGCTCGGCTTTGAAGGTTGAGGGGAGCTTGAGGCGTCCCTTCTCATCCACCGTGGCCGGGGAATTGCCGCGGAATCGCAGCATTTTCGGCGCCTTTCAACAAGACAGCCCGGGAGACGATCCTGGAAAGAGTGAGGCCACTTTGATCCTCTTCATTCCAATTTTGTCCACTGAGGTCCACAACAGAATCTAGGAAGGCGCCTAAGTGGAACAAGGCAAAGAAAAACGAAAGTTGGCCCCTGTTTCAGGGAATTCACGGGAAAAAGGCGCGAAAACCGTATCCTGGCCCCATGCCAGCCCTCGGAAGGATGACCCCGCCCCTTCTCGCCCTGGCCCTGGCCATCGCTGGGGCTCTGCTCGCGATCCTGCTGCCACCCCCGCTCAAGCTGCTGATCAGCGGGCCGATGCTCGCCCTCGGCCTGGGACTCCTGCTCTTCCAGCTATCGCGGACGGAGAGCCCTCATCAGCGGGCGCTGCGCCGCCTGGAAGAAGAGAATCTGGATCTGCGCACCCGCGCGGACCGGGAAGACCAGCTCCGACGCGGCATCCTGGCCAGCCTGCGGGAGGGCGTTCTCGTCTTCGGCGAAGACCGCCGCTTGCTGCAGGCCAATCCCGGCGCGGCCCTGCTCCTGGGCTCGGGCAGCCGGCTCGTCGAAGGCGCCGGGCTGGCGGAGGCCTTCCGCGACCCCGAATCCCTCACGCAGCTCGAGATGGCTTTCCATGGAGAGGCCGCCCAATGGACGCTCAAGCGCGAACCAAGGGTGCTGCGGGTGCGCGCCCTGCCCTTCCAGGCCGGCCTGGAAGCCCGCGGCGTGCTCATCACCCTCGACGACATCACGCGCATGGAAGCGCTGGAGACCACGCGCCAGAAGTTCATCTCCAACGCCAGCCACGAGCTGAAGACGCCCGTCACCGCCATCCGCGTGGCCGCGGAGAACCTCCAGGACGGCGGCGCCGTGGGCGCCGAAGGCGAATCGAGCCTGCGGAGCATCATCCGCTCCGTGGAGCGGATGACGCTCCTGCTGAACGACATCTCAGAACTGTCCCGCATCGAGACCGGCGCCCTCATGCTCGAGCCGCGGCCCTTGCCCGTCGCCGCCTTCGCGCGCGAGCTGGTGGAGGATCTCGCCGCCCAGGCCCAGGCCAAGGGCGTGCGCCTGGTCCTGGACCTCGCGCCGGAGATGGAGGCGCTCCGCATCGAAGCTGATCCCCTGCGGCTCCACCAGCTCCTGGAGAACCTCCTTTCCAACGCGGTGAAATTCAGCCCACGCGGATCGGAGGTGCGCCTCGCGGCCGGGAAGGAGGAGGCCCGGTTGCGCTGGACCGTCTCCGACCAGGGCCCCGGCATCGCCGAAACCGAGCAGTCGCGCGTCTTCGAACGCTTCTACCGCACCTCTTCCGCCCGCGCCGTGCCCGGCACCGGCCTGGGCCTCGCCATCGTGAAGCACCTCGCCCGCCTCATGGGCGGCGAGATCACGCTGGAAAGCGAGGCCGGCAAGGGCGCGGCCTTCACTTTCAGGATGCCGCTATGAGAGCGGCTCTTCCTTGAAGTCCAGCAGGTGCCCGCTCTTCTTGGCTTTGGTCTTCAGGTAGCGCAGGTTGTGGGGGTTCGCGTCGAGCTGGTGCCGCTCGCGCTCCACCTCGATTCCCGCCTGCTCCAGCGCGCCGATCTTCTTCGGGTTGTTGGTGAGCAGCTTCACGCGGTGGATGCCGAAGAACTTCAGCATCTCCACCGCGCTGTCGTAGGTGCGCAGGTCGTCGGGGAAGCCGAGGGCGTGATTGGCCTCCACCGTGTCCATGCCCTGCTCCTGGAGCGCGTAGGCCTTGAGCTTGTTCAGGAGGCCGATGCCGCGTCCTTCCTGGCGCAGGTAGAGCACCATGCCGCCGTGGGCCGCCACGTGGCGCAGGGCCGCCTCCAACTGCTGGCGGCAGTCGCAGCGCAGGCTGCCGAGCACGTCGCCGGTCCAGCACTCGCTGTGGATGCGCACGGGGATGCGCTTCCGCGCGTCGATCTCGCCCGAGACGATCGCCAGGTGCTCCTTGCCCGTGGCTTTCTCGAGGAACCCGTAGACCGTGAAAGTTCCGTGGGCCGTCGGGACGACCGCCTTGGCCACGAAGGGGACCTTCTCGCCCTCGAGCTTCCAGAGCAGCTCGAGCTTGGGGGCGGCAGGCGATTCCTTGGCCATGGTCAATGTCCTTCGCTCCTGGGATGCGCCTAAGCCATGAACCGTGACTTGGGCGGCCTTCATTAACCTTAGGCCAGATCCTTCCCGACTTGGTCACAAAGGGGCTGTTCGACCCCGTCCTGGCCATCCCAGCGCCAGGCTGGAGCCAGGCCGGGCCTCACGGGGAGCCCCCTGGCGCCTGCGGCGGCCGGGCTTGCGTTTCAGGGAACATCTCCTTGGCGCAGTCGGGGCAGATGCCGTGGGTGAAGTCCGCTTCAGAGTGATCCGAGATGTAGCGCTCCAGTTGGTTCCAGTAGCCGTGATCATCCCTGATCTTCTTGCAGCAGGCGCAAATCGGGAGAAGGCCCGAGAGCTGCTTCACATGGCTGAGGGCGGAGGACAGTTCCTCGTTGCGGGCCCTCAGTTCCTCCGTCCGGCTCGCCACCACGGCTTCCAGCGCGGACTTGCTCCGGGCGAGCGTCATCAGGCGGATGCGCAGGAGGCTGTAGACCGCGGCGCTCCCGAGCAGGCCCCAGGCCGCGAAGGCCCACCAGGTGAGCCACCAGGCGGGATGGACGTGGAAATCGAAGCCCGTCGCAGGTCCGAAGGACCCGTCGCCCTGGGCGGCCCGCGCCTCGAAACGGTAGCTGCCGCCGGGCAGGGCCGGGTAGCGCGCGAGATGCCCCTCGAGCTCGTGCCATTGGTCCTCCAGCCCGAGCAGCCGCACCTGGATCCGCAGATTCTGCTCATCCACGAAGGAAGGCGCGCTCACGCGGAAGGCGAGCGTGGCGTCCTCGTGGGGCACCGGACCCAGCTGGAAGGGCGGCTCCAGGGTCCGGCTGCCGCAGGCGACCTCCAACAGATGGGCCTGCGGCGGCGGGGGCGAGCCGGCCCCCCGGGACTCGTCGTAGCGCACCAGGCCCGCGCCCGTGCCCACCCAGACCTGCCCGGGTTCCAGCAACAGCGCGTGGACGGAACAATCCTCGTTGGCCATGCCGTCCTCGCGGCCCACGTGCACGGGGCGGTCGAGGCGGTCGATGCCTTGATCCGTGCTGATCCAGACCCGTCCGGTCGCATCCGACTGCGCGGCGTACACGAGGTTGGTGCGCAGGCCCTGCCCCTTCGCGCGGCGCTCCAGCACGGTGAGATGGCCGCCGTCGATGCGCACGCGGGTGATCCCTTCGGGCTCCTGGTAATGCACCCAGGCGCTGCCGTCCGGGAGGAGGGCGACGCCGCGGACATTGTGAGGCTGCAGGCCGTCCTTGTCCGTGAAGCGGCGCCAGGTTCCGTCGGCTTCGCGCAGAAGCAGACCCGCGGTGGAGCCGACCCAAAGGCGGCCCGCCGCGTCCTCCTGCATGGCGAAGGTGCCGAGGTCGGGCAGATGGAAACGCTCGGGGGTCAGTTCGGGAATGAGGCGCCGGGTGCCGGGATCCCAGCGGAAGAGGCCGAGCCGCGTGTGGCCGAACCAAAGGCGGCCCTGGGAATCCTCGGTCACGCTGTTCACGAAGGTCCCGGCGTCTCCAAGCGGAGCCTGCTCCGCGCGGGCCTGGCCGGGCCTCAACCAGAGCGTGGGGCCGATGGTGTTCACCATCCAGAGCGTGCCCTCGCGGTCCTGGGCCAGGGACTTGATGCGGCGGCCTTCGGTGCCCGGCACGCGCTCCAGCCCCTTGGGGCCGAGCCGGGCCGCGCCGTCGTCGGTGCCGATGAGGAGGCGGCCCTGCAGGTCTCGAGTCACCCACCACACCACTTCGCCCGCGGTCTCCTCCGTGGCGCCGTAGTTCAGGACCCTTCCGCGGCCTTCCAGGCGGGCGAGGGTGGGGCCGACGACCCAGAGCGTGCCCTCCGCATCCCGGAGGACCGTGCGGACCCATCGGAAGGGCAGGCCATTGGAGGTGTCGATGGTTTCCGCGCGGTCTCCGGTGAGATGGAGGACCCCGTTCTGGGTCGGCAGCCACACCGATCCATCGCGATCGAGGAAAGGCTGGCAGTTGGGCGTGAGGCTCCCCGGCAGGCGCGCCGACTGGTCCGTGAAACGCGATTCGCCAGGCGCTTTCATCACCAGCGTGCGCCCGGTGCCGGCCCATACGCGGCCCGCGCCGTCCTCGATGACCAGCGCCGGCCCCCCCTGGGGTAGACCATCCGCGGGGCCCCAATCCTGGGAGCCCCCGTCAGCCAGGAAGGCGTGGATCCCCTGGGGCGTCGCCACGAAGAGGTCGCCGCTGGAAGGTCCGCCCGCCAGCGCGAAAGGATTGGCGGCAGCCTGCCAGGCCTGCTTCGTGAAATGGAGGCCCTCAGACTGCAGGTAGATGCCGGTGCCCAAGGAGGCCCAGACGCGGCCGCGCCGGTCCAGAGCCAGGTGGCCCGCGCCTCCGGTAGAGACGACTCCGTCCAGCAGGGCGCGCTCGATCCGGCCCTCCCGGAACCGCACGAGCCCCCGCAGCGAGGGGATCCAGAGGCCGTCTTCCGCCGCGAGGATCTGAGGCACATAGGCCGAAGGCAGACCGTCCTCGGCCGTCCACTGGCGCCACTGCCCAGCCGCATGGCGAATGAGGCCGCTCTCGCTGCCCAGCCAAAGGAAGCCTTCCCGGTCCTGGGCGATGCAGGCGACGGACCCGGCGGGCAGGCCTTGTTCCGGCCCCACCGCCGCAAAAGGGAGGCGTCCCCCGTCCTGAGCCTTCAGCCCCGTCGCCAGGAGGCAGACAAGGAGCCATCTGATGGGAGTCGGAACAGGCATGCCCACCTCATCGACAAGGCCCCGCCGGGCCTGAGTTTCAGACCACGGTCGGCGGCCCGGACCTCATCCGAGATCCAGGGAGATCTGCTGGGCCAAGGCCGATGCCACCTGGGCCAGGGCCGCGTCCAGAGGGCCCGGCAGCTTGGCGCCGCTGGCCAGCCGATGGCCGCCTCCGCCGAAGCGCTTGCAGACGGCGTTCACGTCCACCCGCTCCCTGGAGCGGAGGGAGACTTTGATGCGTCCATCTGCCGCTTCGTAAAGCAGCGCGGAAACCTCCATGCCCTTGAGGCGCATGGGCTGCTGCACCAGCTCGTCCAGATCCTCGTGGTTCGCGGCGCAGGCCTCGAGGTCCGCCATGGAGACCGTGAGGAGCGCCACGCGGTCCCGCTCCACGAGCTTCAAGTTCTCCATCGCGCGGCCCCAGAGCTTCACCTTCTGGGGCGTGTCGGTGTGGTAGAGCCCCTGGAAGGCGCGCGCGGGCTCGGCGCCCAGCTCGATGAGGTCGGCGGCGGCGCGGTGCAGCTTCGGCGTGGCGTTGGAGAAGCGGAAGTTGCCCGTGTCCGCCACCATGCCCGTGTAGAGCGCGCGCACCATGGGCGCGGGCCAGGGCTTCGCCATGCGGGGCGCGACGAGGTCGTAGACCAGCTCCGCGCTGGCGCTGGCCGTGGGGTCCGTGAACTCCTCGTCGAAGCCTTTAGGGGCGTCCTTCAGGTGATGGTCCAGGCAAGCCCTTGCGGCCTTTGTGGATTCGAACGCCGCGTGCATCGGACCGAGGCGGTGAGGTTCGGAGGCATCCGTGACGAGCCACACATCGGGCCACGCCGCGAGATCCTTGTGTTTGCCTTCGGGCTCGTAGGCCTCCGCCAGCCCCGCTTCGTCAAGCCAGCGCAGGTTCTCGGGGATGGACGGCGTCACCACCATCCGCGCCTCCTTGCCGAGCGAACGCAAGTAGGCCGCGAGCCCGATGGACGCGCCGATGCCGTCCCCGTCCGGGTTCTCGTGGGTCGTCAGAAGGAAGCGCTGGTGCGCGTCGATGAAGGAGGCGAAGCGATCGAGCATGAAAGGATTGTCTCACCGCAGAGGCGCGGAGGACGCGGAGAAAAACATTCCTCTTCAGCGCCCTCTGCGTCTCAGCGGCGAATCAAAGCTGCTCCTTCTTGCTCTCCAGGCTCCCGGGCTTGAAGTGCTTCAGCTCCGCCACGACTTCGGAAAGCATGGCGCGCTTGATGGCGTAGGGCAGGAAGGCGCTCTTGAAGCCCATGATGATGAGCTCCTTGATCTCGTCGAGGTTGAAACCCAGCTGCTCGTGGAGGATGAGGTACTCGTCGCTGACGGTGGTCTCCGTGACCAGGCGGTTATCAGTGTTCACCGTGACGCGCAGGCCCAGATCGTAGAAGAGGCGGATGGGATGGTCCGCCATCTTCTTCACGGCCTTGGTCTGCACATTGCTCGACGGGCAGCACTCCAGGGGGATGCGGTGGTCGTTCACATAGTTGAGCAGGTCGCCGTCTTCCACCAGCCGCACGCCGTGGCCGATGCGGTGCGCCCCGCAGAGATGGATGGCCTGGTGGATGCTCTCGGGCCCGTAGGCCTCGCCCGCGTGGAGCGTGCAGTTGATGTTGTTGGCCAGCACGCGCCCGAAGGCCTCCTTGAACTTCTTCGCCGGGAAGTTCTCCTCCGCACCCGCCAAGTCGAAGCCCACCACGCCCTTGTTCTTGAAGGCCACGGTGAGGTCCGCCAGCTTGTTGCTCATCTCGGGGCTGATGTGGCGGATGCCGCAGATGATGACGCCGAAGCGGATGCCGTACTGCTTCTGGGCCTTCTTCAGGCCCTCGATCACCGCCTGCACGATGGAGGTCAGGGTCAGGCCCTGCTGCTGGTGGAGGATGGGGCTGTAGCGCACCTCGATGTAGCGGACATTCTCCTTGGCCGCGTCCTCCGCCAGCTCGAAGGCCGTGCGGACGAGGCTGTCGTAGGTCTGCATGACCGACAGCGTCACATCGAAGGCCTTGAGGTACTCGACGAGGCTCTTGCAGTCGTCGCCCACGGAGACGAAGGGCTTCAGTTTCTCCGGCGTGTCCGCCGGCAGCTTCACCTTCTGTTCCTCCGCCAGCTCCAGGATCGTGGAGATCCGCAGCGAGCCGTCCAAATGCACATGGAGGTCCGTCTTGGGCAGGCGCTGGAGGTCGGAAAGGGTGAGCTTGGGCATGGGCTATCGTAGCTTCTGGAGGCTCAGTTCCGCGTGTATTCTCCCGCCGACTCCGGAGCCGTGCTTCTTGAGGGCCTCTTCAAATCGGAGTCCTCCGGCTCGTGCGCCTCGGCGGCGATCTGGCGGTGGACGATTTCAACGCGCAGCTCCGAGAGCAGCTGCTCCCCTTTCAGGCGATCCATGATCCCGATCTGCTTTTCGAGCGTGGCCAAGTTCCCT
>DATJFC010000365.1:0-8210 GCA_035495995.1 Holophagaceae bacterium | reverse complement strand
GTCCAGCTCAACGTGGGCGGGGAGCCGGCTGGCCATGCGACGCGCCACCATCTGCACGAGCCGCAGGTGGTTCTGCACGAGCTGGTCCTGCTCGAGCTTGTCTTCCGCGCGCTGTTGCGTGGCGGGTCCGAGGAAAGGAGGTTTGGGATCCGTGCTCATGGGGGAGGTCAATGCTGGGGTGTCTCCCATAGCGCCGGGAGCGACGCGGGGTCCCATTGTCCGCCCTCCACGAGGATCCGCGCCAGCGATTCGAAGGCCCTGGCCGACGGGCTCTGCGGGAAGCGGTCCACCACGCAGCGCTGTTCGCGCACGGCCTGCAGGAGCCACGGGTCGTGGGGGATGACCCCCAGCGCCTCCACGGGCCTGCCGAGGAATCGGCGGGTGGCGAGGTCCAGCTGCTGGATGGTCTCCTCGGCTTCCTCGGCGGATTGCGCGTTGTTCACGACGAGGCGCACGGGCTTTTCCGCGTCCCGCAGGTGCAGCACCTTGAGCACCGCGTAGGCGTCCACCAGGCTCGCGGGCTCCGGCGTGGCCACCAGCAGGACCTGCTGGGCGGCCATGAGCAGCTTGATGACGGAGTCGTGGTCGCCGGCGGCCGTGTCCACGAGCATCCAGTCCGCGTCCTCGGCGACGCGCTGGAGGCCTTGCACCAATCTCAGCTCCGCGGCGGCGTCCAGCCGGGTCAGCTCCTGCACCCCGCTGGACGCGGGCACGATGCGGATGCCCTCGGGGCCCTCGACGAGGATCTCCTCCAGCACCTTCTCCCCCCGCAGCACCTGCTCGAGCGTGTCCACGGGTTCGAGGCCGAGCAGGATATCGAGGTTGGCGAGGCCGAAATCCGCGTCCACGATGACGACGCGCTGGCTCAGGCGCGCGAGGGCCAAGGCGAGGCCCGCGACGACATTGGTCTTGCCGACGCCGCCCTTGCCGGAGCTGATGGCGAGCACCCGGTTGCGGAAGAGGCCCTCGGCCGGCGAACGCAGCGCGCGCGCCAGCAGGCTCGTGGGCGGGACCTGGCCGATCAAGGCCGGGGCTCCGGAAGGCAGAACTCGGGGAGGGTCATCATGCCGACACCATCGGCTGACGAGGCGAAGATGGTGCCATCCCCGTCCTCTTCCGGATGCCAGGGCGGAAGCTAGGGTTCCCCTAGCGCCTTCCACCGTTCCGGGACATGGAACCGGCACCGCCAGCCCGCCCAGCTCACGCGCTGGAAGCGGATGGCGCCGGGCCAGGGCGTACGGCCCAGCCAGCGGGAAAGGGCGCGTTGCAACCGCAGCCGCTGCTCCGCCGTCAGGGCCGTGTCGCCGCCCACCCAGGCTCCGGCGGCGCGCGCCTTCACCTCCAGCAGCCGCAATTCGGCTCCGCGGGCCATGAGGATGTCCAGCTCGGCGCGGCCCAGCTTCTGTCGCCAGGCGACGAGGTCGAAACCGCGGATCCAAAGCAGCCAGACCGTCATCCGCTCGCACCAGCGCCCGTAGCGCGCCGCGCGGCGCGCGCGATCCGGCGCGCCTCTCACCGCAGGTCCCGCCGGTAGAACACCGTGTCCACGGCCATGCGGGGGAAGTCCGGCGGCAGGGCCTCCGGCTCGACGCGCGAGAATCCGTTGCGCTCGTAGAAGCGGTGGGCCGCGTGCATGTGCGACAGCGTGCCCAGCCAGAGGGCCGGAAGACCCTGCGCCTCCGCGCGCGCCAACAGCATGTCGAACAGCGCCTGGGCCAGGCCCGATCCGCGCCGGTCCTTGCGGAGGAACATCTTCCGCAGCGCGCCGCCGCTGCCGAAGTCGATGAGTCCAATGCTGCCGACGACTTCATCGCCCGCGAGCCCCACCCAGAATCCGCCGCGGCCTTTCTGGTAGACCTGCGGGATCGCCGCCAGGTCCGGCTGGTCCGCGGCCGTGATGGGAACAAGGAATTCCTGCTGCTGGATGGGCAGGATCAGGCCGAGGACCCGGTCTTCCAGCCCCGGCATGAAGGGCTCGATGCGGAACGCGCTCACTCGTCTTTCCTCGGAAAGAGCAGGCTGCGCTGGACGCGCTCGAGGTTGCCCTGAAGCCGCACCAGCTTCCACGCCATCGCCATGGCGTAGCCCAGCCAGACCCAGAGCAGGCGCGGGTCGCAGGGCGTGCGCTTCAGCACGGCGCCGCCCAGGTCGATCTGCAGGCCGTAAAGGAACCACACGACGACGCCGAAGCCGATGAGCAGGTGCCCCCAGCGGATCCAGTAGGGGCGCAGGCCCTCCTTGATCTTCCAGCGCGTGAGCAGCCAGCGGGCGAAGGCCTCGCTCTTCTGCTCCTGGAAGTGCAGGGCGACGACCTTGTCCACCAGGGGCGCGTAGTGGTGGACCTTCAGCTCCGCGATCTCCTCCTCGCCGTTCAGCTTGCGGAGGAAGGCGCTGCGGATCTTCCCGACGCATTCCTCCCAGGGCGCGTCCTCGCGGCGCAGCGCGAAGTGCAGCCGCACCAGCAGCACCCACAGCACCGCCTGGGCCGCCAGCACGAGCCACAGCGCCATGCCCTGCCAGCCAGCCGAGCGCACCAGGTCGAGGAAGCGGGTGAGGTCCATGCCGATAGCATAGAGGCTCCCATGCGTCCGCGCCTCCTCATCCCGGCCCTGCTGGCCTCGGCTCTCGCGGGCCAAGGCGCCTTCCAAGGGGATGCCGCGGAAACGCGCATCGCGAGCGTCAAGGCCGACCAGGACCCAGCAGTCCCCGCCTTCGGGTGGCTCCGCCCCAAGGATCACCACTTCCCAGGGGCCTGGGAGCTGAATCCCGATTACAGCCGAGTCGTGGTGGCTCGGGAACTCATCGGCGCCGATTTCGAGGAGGGCGAGCAGCAAGCCTGGGCCGCGCGCCTGGGCTGGGGGCCGGGCCCCCACTGGCTGCTGCTCTCGCCTTCGGGCGAACCGCTCCTCAGCGGCACGGACCCGCCCGATCCCGCCAAGGTGCTTGACGCCATGCGCGGCACCGGCTGGCGGCCGCGATTCGAGCTCCGGGACCAGTTCCTCCGCGAGCATCCCGACAACGGCGACGCCAGGGACGAGGCGCTCTACGAAGCCGCCCGTTTCGCCTCGCATCGCGCGGTGGTGGAGCATCGCCTGAGCTCTCCGGATCCACGGAAGGATCCGGGCCTGAACCCGGAGGACATCGACAAGCGGCCCACGCCGCCGGAGCAGGACCAGGCCCAGTGGGGACCTGCGGCCTCCGCGCTCAGCGGGCTCATGTCCGTGGAGGGCTGGGCGGCCCGGCAGGATCTCCTCGTCGACCTGGTCGCCTTGCGGGTGGGCGGCGTGAAGAACTCCACGCTCATGCGCGAGCCCCTGCGTCGGCTCCGTCTGGGCATCGAGGATGCCCTGCGCCAGCACCCGGAGAACCCCGATCTGTGGATCGACTGGCAGTACCTGTGGGACATCGCGCCGGATTCGGATCCGCGGGCCCTCCTGCAGGGCCTAGACGCGATGCCAAGGGAACCCTGGCCGCCCCTGGCTTCCTCGGTCGCATTGGTTCCGTCGTTCGTGGGCCGACGCGACTGGATCGGGCTCGAGACGGTCGCCAGCCAGGCCTACGCCCAAGGGATGTCGCCCTCTGTGCGGCGCTATCAGGGCAAGGATTTCCCGGTAGCGCTGATCTTGAACTGGGGCTTCCCGCGCCTGCTGGCGCTGGAGAAGCAGGGCCGCGGATCGGAAGCGCGGGGTTTCGTGAAGGAGCTGCGGACCGCGGCAGGGTCCTCCTGGCCGGAGTATGCGAGCACGGGGCTCGCTCCGTCCCTGGAGTTCTATCTCGGCAAGGACGATCCGCTGGTCCAATCGCTGCAAGCGGCGAAGGAGGAAAAGGCGCCACCGGATCCGCCCAAGCCGCCCTTTCCTCCACAGCTGCATCTCACGCTGCTGGGCCATCCTTCCTGGGATCGCGACTGGGGCCGTTACGCGGCGCTCTCGGCCTTTGATGATTGGGAGCCGGGTGAAGAGCTGGGCTGGCTCCCCCTGAAACCCGAAGAGGAGAAGGCCCTCCGCGCCCGGCGAGGGTGGGGTCCGGGCCCGCGCTGGGCGCTGCTGCAAGGCGACGAAGTGCTGGCCTCGGGTACAGATCTTCCGAAGCCCTCCTTTCTCGCGGACCGGCTGCGGGCGGAAGGCATCCCCTATCTCGAGCAGCTCGATGCCTTCATACGGGCGCACCCGGACCATCTGGAAGCCCGCGCGGCCCGGATGGGCGCGCTCCGCAGCCGCATGCCGAACGAGCGGCTGGAGGCCACGCTGCTGGAGGATGCCCGCGCCACGCTTGAGCCCTTCCATCCAGGCGCCGGTGCCGTCATGCCGATGGTGGACGACTGGAAGCCGCGCAAGGAACTGTGGGAACCCGCCGCGCGCCGCGCGCTGCCTGAACTCGAGGCTCGCCTCCGCCGCTGGCCCGAGCGCAAGGAATCGTGGGAGGCATGGCTGGACTGGGCGGAGGTCTCCGCGGATCCACCCAGCCCCGCGCGGCTGATGGAGAGTCTCGCCATCTGGAAGGCGCGCCGCGCGGGCGGGGCAGGACCGCTGCCGGATGGGGTGCTCGAGGTCGTCTCCAAACACCTGATGACCGAGGAGCGATGGAAGGACCTCGCCGATTGGTGCCGAGCCTTCTGGGAAGGCGGCGTGCGCGAGGAACTCGCGCGGTTGGCGTTGCCGTTTCCCGGCGACGGGCGCGAAGATCGTGATCGCCGGGAGCGCCAAGCGGATCTCTACACCCGCGCGTTGCTGGCCCCTTACCGCATGGCGCTGGAGAGACTGGGCCGCGCCGGGCAGCTCAAGGCCTTCCTCCAGGATCTGAGGGACACGGACCCGTCGCTCGTCCGCGCGCTCACAGTTTCTTCCACGCCACCTCGCCGAGACTGAGGAAGCCTTCCGCGTCGAGGCCCTTCTCCTCCCCGCGCGCCATGAGGATCTGGAGCAGCTCGGCGGTGGCCTCGGCGTCGGACAGCGCGCGGTGGGCGCGGGTGTTGACGATGCCGAAGTGGGCGCAGCATTCGCCGAGGCTGCGCTTCGGCAACTCCGGGACCAGCGCCTTCACGAGCAGCCGCGTGCAGACGAGGCGGTGGCGGCCCCACAGGCCTTCGGGCAGGTAGGCCTTGAGGAAGCCGCCATCGAAGGGCGCGTGGTGCGCGACCCAGACGCGGCCTTCCATCACGGCTGCCAGCTCGAAGGCGACGGCGCTCCAGACGGGCGCGTTCTGGAGCATGCGCGGCGTGATGCCGGTGAGGGACTGGATCGCGCGCGGCAGGGCGCCTTCGATGGCGCAAAGGCGGTTGAAACGGTCCTCCACGATGGGCCCGCTCAGCGTGACGACGCCCACTTCCGTGATCTCCGCCGCGGGCTGGAAGCGCTCGTGGCGGTCCCAATACGCCTTCGGTGTTCCGCCGCTGGTCTCAAGGTCGATGACGGCGAACCGGAGATCGCGCAGGTCCAGCGGCGGCTCGGAAAGGAAGGGCTCCATGCCTTGCAGCCTAGAAGGTCGCGCGGATTGGGGCAAAATCAGCCTCATGCCCTCCACCGTTCTGAAGCGCCTGCCGCTGCCCCTGGCCTCCGCCCTGGTGCTGATGGGCTTCGCGGCCAATTCGCTTCTCTGCCGCGCCGCCCTGGGCAGCGGCCGCGCGGATGCAGCGACCTTCACCGCCGTGCGGCTCGCGAGCGGCGCGCTGGCGCTGGCGCTGATCCTCCGTCTGGAGCGCCGCGCCTGGTCGTTGCCGCGTCCCCGCGCGGGGCGGGCCCTTGCGCTGGCGGCCTACATGCTCGGTTTCTCCTTCGCCTACCGCAGCCTCAGCGCTGGAACCGGGGCGCTGCTCCTTTTCGGCGCGGTGCAGGTGACGATGCTGGGAGCGGCGCGCTTCCGTGGTGAGCCCTTCTCCGCGATGAAATGGCTGGGCGCGGCGATGGCCTTCGCCGGGCTGCTCGTGCTCACCCTTCCGCGCGCGGACCGTCCGCCCATCGCCGCCGCGCTATCCATGGCGGGGGCCGGCGCGGCTTGGGGCGTCTATTCGCTGATGGGCCGCGCGTCCACCCAGCCGTTGGCCGACACGCTCGGCAGCTTCCTGGGCGCGGCGCTGCTCGCGCTGCTGGCCTTCGCGGTCCCGGCCCTCCACCACATGACGGGGCTGGGCCTCGCGCTCGCGGCGGTTTCCGGCGCCCTCGCTTCCGGCGCGGCCTACGCGCTCTGGTACGCCATCTTGCCGCGTCTGGGCGCCATCCGGGCAGGCGTGATCCAGCTGGCCGTCCCGCTGATCACGGCCGGGGCGGGGACTGTGTTGCTGGGAGAGATCCCGGGCCTCGGCTGGTCCCTCGCCGCCGCGCTGACCTTGTCCGGCATCGCGTTGGCTAGCCGGTCTTAGCTCACCCCATCGCCTCCACGCGCACGGGCACGGCCTTGAAGGCGGGCGTCTTCGAGCGCGGGTCCAGGCGCGCGGGCACGAGGGTGTTGGCTTCGGGGTAGTACATGGCGCAGTTCCCGGCGCGGATATCGACGATGGCCACGCGCACGGCCATCTGGCCGATCTCAGATGAGACGCGCACCTTCTGGCCTTCCTGGAGGCCCATTCGCGCTGCGTCCTCCGCGGCCATGAGCACGGAATCACGGCGCGCCACGCCACGGTAGAGATCCTCCTCCTCGTAGACGACGGTGTTGAACTGGCCTTCGCTCCGCAGCGTCATCATGCGCAGCTCGTCCGTGCGCAACGGCTCGGGCAGGGGGGTGAGCGCGAAGCGGGCCTTGCCGTCAGGCGTGGGGAAGGCGGGCGCGTGGAAGGTGCGGCCCGAGACCTGGAACTCCGCGCCGGAGGCGGCCTCTTCGTAACCCGGCACGGCGCGGGCGATCTCCTCGCGGAGCGACTGGTGGCTGCGCAGGCGCGTCCAATCGAAGCGCCCGGGCGGCAGGATGCGTTCGGCGAGATCGGCAAGGATGGCCACCTCGCTGCGCAACTCGCCGCTGGGGAAGGGCTCGCCGCCTTCGGAGAGGCGCACGAGGTTGAACATGGATTCCTGGCTCGTGGCCTGGGGCTCTTCGTCCCGCGCCAGCGCCGGCAGGATCACCGTGGTCTGGCCGCGCCCGTGCACATGGCCCTCGTTCAGCTTGGTGCTGACCATGGCGGTGAAGGGGATGCGCTGCAAGGCCTCCGCCGCCCAGGCGCGGTCCGGGTTGGAGCCGAAGAGGTTGCCGCCCAGCTGCAGCGAGGCGTGGATGCGGCCCTCATGCGCGGCCTTCATGGACGCGTAGGTATCCTGGCCGGAGGCCTGCGCCTCGATGCCATAGAGGTCCTTCAACTTGTCGGCAAAGGCCTTCTTCAGCTGGGGCGCCACGCCGACCGAGCCCACGCCCTGCACATTGGAATGGCCGCGGATGGGCAGGAGGCCCGAGCCTTCGCGGCCCAGCCAGCCCTTCGCCAGCGCGAGGTTGGAGAGCGCGAGGATGTTGTCCACGCCATGCACATGGTGGGTGAGGCCCATGGCCCACATGAGGATGCCGCGCCTGGCCTTCAGCAGCATCGCGACGGCCGTCTCGATCTGGGCGCGCGGCACACCGGAAGCGCCTTCGATGACCTCCCAGGGCGTGGCCTCGATGTCCGCGCGCACGGCCTCCCAGCCGCTGGTGTGCGCGTCCACGAAGGTCCGGTCCACGCCGCCGCCTTCGATCACGCCCTTGAGCAGGCCCTTCAGCAGCGCGATGTCGCCGCCGATGTGGGGCTGCAGGTAGAGGTCGCTGATCTTCGATCCGAAGACGAGGCTCGTGGCCAGCGAGGGCACGCGGAAGCGCACGAGGCCCAGCTCCTTCAAGGGGTTGATGACGAGCACCTTCCCGCCGCGGCGCCGCAGCTTCACGAGCTGGGTGATGAGGCGCGGGTGGTTGCTCCCGGGGTTCGCGCCGATGACGAGGGCGAAGTCGGCCTTGTCCAGGTCGTCCAGCGAGATGCTGGCCGTGCCGCTGCCGTAGACCTGGTTCAGCGCCACGCCGCTGGCCTGGTGGCAGTAGAAGGAGCAGTTGTGGATGTTGGCCGTGCCGTAGGCGCGGGCCATGAGCTGCAGCAGGAAGGCCGCTTCGTTGCTGCCGCGGCCGGAGCTGTAGACGAAGGCCTCGTCCGGCTTCGTCGTCTTGAAGGCGACGCCGGTCTCGCGCAGCGCCTCGTCCCAGCCCACGCGCCGGAAGTGGGTGTCGCCGGGCTCCGCCATGATCGGGAAGGCGAGGCGGCC
>DATJFC010000364.1:0-2391 GCA_035495995.1 Holophagaceae bacterium | reverse complement strand
CGATGGGCAGGGCCATCGCGATCAGAAGCAGCAGCAAAATAGGCACATAGCCGCGCATGGCTTCTCCCGAACGCTCCATTGTGCGGCTTGGCTCCATATATGGTCAACGCCGCATTAAGCGCGGGAGGCCCGCGCCCGCCTTTCTCCAAGCGCCGATCCACCGCCCGTCTTAGGATTAACCCCATGTCTCCGCAGAACCCCGGCCAGCCCGACCTTCCCAGGGAAGTCCTCCCCGAGGACCGCACCCTGGTCCTGCATCCAGCCCGGGACCTCTACCCCGCCCTGGACCTGACCACGGAACCCGTGGATTTCGCCCTCTTCCAGTCCATCCCCCTGGACCTGATGCTCAAGCACCACTTCGTGCCCGTGCGGGAGGAAGGCGGCCGCCTCGTGCTGGCCCTGGCGGATCCGCTGGATGTCCATCTCCAGGACCTGCTCAGGCGGACGCTGAAGCGGCCGCTCCAGTTCGCCGGCGCGCCCCAGGCCCAGATCCAGGAAGTGCTCAAGAAGTCCGAAAGCGGCCAGAAGGTCATGGACGAGGCCGGCGAGGCCCTCAAGGTCCAGGTGCTGCGCGAGGAGGACATCGACGAGGAGATCCTCGACCTGGAACGCCTCACCGACAAGGACGAGGCGCCCATCATCCGCCTCGTGGACACGACGATCTTCAACGCCCTCCAGCGGCGCGCCTCCGACATCCACCTGGAGACGACGGGCGGCGGCTTCCAGATCAAGTACCGCATCGACGGCTCCCTCTACGCCGCGGCCGAGCCCATCGACCGCCGCTTCGCCTCGCCCATCATCAGCCGCGTGAAGGTCATGTCCGAGCTGGACATCGCCGAGAAGCGCAAGCCCCAGGACGGACGCTTCAAGCTTAAAGTGCGCGGCCGGGCCATCGACTTCCGCGTCTCGATCATGCCCACCATCCACGGCGAGGACGCGGTCATCCGAATCCTCGACAAGGAGAACCTCTCCGAGGAGTTCAGCAAGCTGTCCCTGGACATCCTCGGCTTCAGCCAGCACGAGCTGGCGAAGCTGCGCCGCTTCGCCAAGGAACCCTACGGCATGTTCCTCGTCACGGGCCCCACGGGATCCGGCAAGACGACGACGCTCTACGCGGTGCTCAGCGAGATCCGCACGCCCGAGGACAAGATCATCACCATCGAGGACCCGGTCGAGTACCAGCTCGAAGGCGTGACCCAGATCCCGGTGAACGAGAAGAAGGGCCTGACCTTCGCGCTGGGCCTGCGCTCCATCCTGCGCCACGACCCGGACAAGATCCTCGTCGGCGAGATCCGCGACTCCGAGACGGCCCAGATCGCCATCCAGTCCGCGCTGACGGGCCACCTCGTCTTCACCACCGTCCACGCCAACAACACGCTGGACGTCATCGGCCGCTTCCACCACATGGGCGTCGAGGTCTACAACTTCGTGTCCTCGCTGAACTGCATCCTGGCCCAGCGCCTCGTGCGCACGCTCTGCCCCAAGTGCAAGCGGCCCCACCGGGTCGCGGCGCAGGAGCTCGTCGACAACGGCGTGGACCCGGCCTGGGCCGAATCCGCCACCTTCTACGACAAGGGCGGCTGCGTGGAGTGCAACGGCACGGGTTTCCGGGGCCGCCAGGCCATCATCGAGTTCATGGGCATGAACGACGAGCTCCGCGAGCTGCTCGTGAACCGCGCCTCCATCCGCGACGTGAAGCTCGCCGCCCGCCGCGGCGGCATGCAGACCCTCCGCGAAAGCGCCATCGAGAAGGTCCGCATGGGCATCACCACCTTCGCCGAGATCAACAAGGTCACCTTCCGGGAAGGCGCGTGAAACGCCGGCTGGCGCTCCTCCTCGCGGCGGCGCCGCTGCTGGCGGGGGACGGGACCCAGGTCCTGCCGCTCCGCACCCAGCTCAGCGTCGAGGACGCGAAGCTGCCGGGCGGCGAGACCATGGGCCTCCTGGGCCTCACGACGACCACGGACCTGGGCCCCTTCTACATCGGCGCCGGACTCTACGGCGCGGCCTGGGGCCAGCGGGGCGGCTTCTTCAACTACGGCCTCGAAGGCGGCCTGCGCGGGCGGCCCTTCGATTCGCTTCCGGTGGAGTTCGACGCGGGCCTCTATGCGGGCGGCGGCGGCGGCGCGGCGGCGCCCCAGGGGCAGGGCCTCATGCTGCGCCCCCACGCCGGCGCGGCCCTCGTCCTCGGCCGCTTCCGCTTCGGCGCGCAGCTGAGCGAGGTGCGCTTCCCGCACGGCGGCTTCGACAGCACCGAAGCCGCCTTCACGGTCGCCTACACGACGGATCATCTGTGGCGGCCGGAAGGCGGATGGGGCGGCCCCTTCAGCGGCCCCGTGAGCTGGGGTGGCCGCGAACTGGAAGGCGAAGCCATCAGCGTCCGTCCCGCGG
>DATJFC010000363.1:0-7565 GCA_035495995.1 Holophagaceae bacterium | reverse complement strand
GTCCGACACGGCCGGATTCGCCCAGCATTTCCGCACCCCCGCCACCCTGGCCGCCTTCGTCGCCGCCCGCCGCCAGGCCTAAGTCCGAGACCGACATGCCCCCGACCCAGCCCATGACCCGCGAAGACATCTTCTTGAAGCTCCGCGAGGTGCTCGCCGACTCCTTCCGCCTGGATCCCGCCAAGATCACCCTGGAATCCCACCTCTTCACGGACCTGGACCTGGACAGCATCGACGCGGTGGAGCTGGCCATCCAGCTGCAGGACATCACCGGCCGCCGGGTGAAGGCCGAGGAGTTCCGGCATGTGCGCACCGTGAACGACGTGGTGGAAGCCGTCCACGGCATGCTCCACGCATGATCCCCTTTCCGGGCTCCCTACGCCCGGCGCCTGGCGAACCGGGAGCCTTCCTCCTCGAGGTGGCGCCGGAGCACCCGGCCTTCGAAGGCCACTTCCCGGACCTGCCCATCCTGCCGGGCGTGGTGCAGGTGGATTGGGCCCTCCGCCTCGGCGGGGAGGTCTTCGGCCCCCTCGGCGACTTCGAATCCCTTGAGCACCTGAAGTTCCAGGCGGTGATCCGGCCCGGCGAGCCGCTTCGCCTCTCCCTCGCCTGGGATGCGGAGCAACGCGAGCTCGCCTTCGCCTACACCGGCGGGGCGGAGAAGAAATCCAGCGGCTTCGCCCGCTTCGCGCCGCGGCCGTGAACGCGTCCTTCCGCCCCTGCCTCGTCGTGCCCGTCTACAACCCGGGCCCGGCCCTGGCCCGCACCATCGAAGGGCTCGCCGCCACGGGCCACGCCCTCTTCATCCAGGACGATGGCAGCGACGCCGCGACGCAGGCTGAGCTGGCGCGGCTCCGGGCGGCGCACCCTTCCCTCCGCCTCGCGCGGTGGGAACAGAACCAGGGCAAGGGCGCGGCCGTCTGCGCGGCCCTGCGCGCGGCCGCCGCGGAAGGCTTCACCCACGCGCTGCAGGTGGATTCGGATGGCCAGCACGACACCGCCGCCGTCGCGGCCTTCATGGCCCTCGGCGAGGCGAAGCCCGGCGCCGTCGTCGCCGGGGTGCCGCGCTACGAGGGCCCCGTGCCCGCCGCCCGGCGCTATGGCCGGCTCTTCACCCACGCCTGGGTGCACCTGGAGACGCTCTCCTTCGCGATCGGCGACTCGCTCTGCGGCTTCCGCCTCTACCCGCTCGGGGCCATGCTCCGGCTCATGGACCGCGCGCCCCTGCCCGCGCGCATGGACTTCGACACGGCGGCCATCGTGCGGCTCCACTGGGAAGGCGTGCCGGTGATCAACGCGCCCGTCACCGTCGTCTACCCCGAGGACGGCGTCTCCCACTTCAACTTCCTGCGGGACAACCTGCGCCTCACGCGCCTGCACACGGGCCTCGTGCTGGGCATGGTCCCGGGCCTGCTCCGGCGGAGGCGCGCGCGCAAGGCCGCGGAGGACCCCCACTGGTCGCGCATCCAGGAGCGGGGCACGGCGCTCGGCCTGCGGATCTGCCTGTGGACTTACCGGCTCTTCGGCGCCTGGGCCCTGCGCCTCATGACGGAATTCGTCGCCGCCTACTTCTTCCTCACGGGCTCCGCGGCGAGAAGGGCCTCCCGCGCCTACCTCTCGCGCCTCGCGACAAAGAGTGCGCGGGCCGGGTCCTTCACGACCTACCGGCACATCCGGACCTTCGCGCTGTCCTACGTGGACCGCTTCCTCGCGTGGGTGGACGCGGAGCATCTGGACGTGGACTTCCCGGACGAGGAACTCTTCCGCGCCCAGATGGCCTCGGGCCAGGGCGCCCTCTTCATCAGCGCCCACATCGGGAACCTCGACATGCTGCGGGGCGTGGGCGCGGCGCGGGGCTACGAAGGCCTCAACGCCGTCATCTACTCCGAGCATGTGGTCCGATTCCAGGCCCTGCTCAAGAGCATCAACCCCAACTACGAATCGCACCTGATCCACGCGCGGGGCGCGGACCCGGGCACGGCCATGCTGCTGGAGGAGCGCGTCTCCAAGGGCGAAGGGCTCTTCATCGTCGGAGACCGCCCTCCGGCCGCGGAGAATGGCCGCACGCTCTCCGTGCCCTTCCTCGGACGCGAGGCGCCCCTCCCCATCGGGCCCTGGCTGCTGGCCCATCTGATCCAGTGCCCGGTCTACCTCTTCTTCTGCGTGAAGGAGGGTCGCCGCTACACCATCCGCATGGAGCGGCTCGCGGAGCGCATCACCTTGCCGCGGCAGGGGCGCGACGAGGCGCTGCGGGGCTGGATGGGGCGCTACGCTCAAGCGATGGAGGCCCAGTGCCGCCGCACGCCGCTCCAGTGGTTTAATTTCTACGATTTCTGGGGTGAAGATCCCACCGGACCCTGATGCGCCCACCGCTACGAGCCGACATCCCGATCGAGGTGCCCTTCCACGACGTGGACCTGATGGGCATCGTCTGGCACGGGCACTACCTGAAGTACTTCGAGATCGCCCGGACGGCCCTCATGCGCAAGGCCGGCCTCGATCTGGACGAGATGGCGCGCACGGGCTGCGCCTGGCCCGTCGTCACCTGCGAGATCAAGTACATCAAGGCCCTGCGCTACGGACAGAAGGTGCTCGTGGAGGCGATGCTGCTGGATTACGAGGACCGCCTCAAGATCGCCTACGCGATCCGCGACGCGGAGAGCGGCGTGAAGCTCAGCAAAGCCACCACGGTGCAGCTGGCGGTGGACGCCCAGACCGGCGAGCTGGCCGCCGGCACGCCGGCCGCCCTGATCGCCGCCTTCGACCTCGCCCGTGACCCCGAGCCATGAGCGCCGCGCCGGCCCACCTCGCGGCCCTGGGACTCGTCTGCGCGCTGGGGCGCGGGAAGGACGCGGTGGCGGAGGGCCTCTTCCGCGGCGACGCCTCGGGGCTCGTGGAAGAGGAAGGCTGGCTGCCGGGGCGGAAGGCCCGCGTGGGACGCGTCCGCGGCGACCTGGCCCCGTTGCCGCCGGCCTACGCCAAGGATGATTCCCGCGCCACGCGGATCCTCCTCGCGGCGCTGGAGGAGATCCGCCCCGAAGTGGACCGCGCCCTCGCGCGCCATGGCCGCGCCCGCGTCGGCGTCGTGCTGGGCACCAGCACCTCGGGCATCGAAGCCGCCGAGCGGGCCATCGCGCAGCGCCAGGAGCAGGGCGCGCTGCCGGGCTGGTTCGATTACCAGCAGCAGGAGATCGGCCGCATGGCCCCCTTCCTCGCGGATTACCTGGGCCTGCGCGGCCCGGCCTTCACCGTCTCCACCGCCTGCACCTCCGGCGGCAAAGCGGTCGCAAGCGCGCGGCGGCTCCTCGATCTGGGCCTCTGCGACACCGTCATCACCGGCGGCTGCGATTCGCTCTGCAGGCTCACCCTCAACGGCTTTACCTCCCTTGAATCCGCCACGGCCGCCCTCTGCAACCCCATGAGCCGGAACCGCCGGGGCATCAACGTGGGCGAGGGCGCCGCGCTCTTCCTCCTCCAGCGGGAGCCTTCCGAGCTGGCCCTGCTCGGCGCCGGCGCCTCCAGCGACGCGCACCACATCTCCTCGCCCGACCCTTCGGGCCTGGGCGCCGTCACCGCGATGCGCCTCGCGATGCAGGAGGCAGGGCTGGGGCCCGAGCAGATCGGCTACCTGAACCTCCATGCCACAGCGACGCCGAAGAACGACGAGATGGAAAGCCGCGCCACGCGGGAAGTCTTCCCGCAAGGTGTCCCCTGCAGCGGCACCAAGCCGCTCACGGGCCACACCCTTGGCGCGGCGGCCGCGCTGGAGCTGGCCTTCTGCTGGCTCACGCTCCAGCCCCGATGGAATCCAGGAGGTCTCCTGCCGCCCCATCGCTGGGATGGAGAACCGGATCCCGACCTGCCCGCTTTGAGCTTGGTCAGTGAGGGCGAGCGCTTCGGCGCGTCGCGCCACGGCCTCTCCAACGCCTTCGCCTTCGGCGGCAACAACCTGAGCCTCGTGATCGGGCCCACCCCGTGAGCGGCCTGGAGCAGCTCCTGCCTCATCGCGGCCCGGCCATCCTCCTCGATGGCATGAAGGAGATCGGCCCCGATGGCTGCGTCGCCACCTATCGTGTGAAAGCGGACGACCGCCATCTGGACGCGGCAGGCAACCTGCCCGCCTGGGTGGGCCTGGAGCTGATGGCCCTGGCGGCCTCCGCCTTCAGCGGGCGCCGGAACACCCTTTCAGGCCGTCCGGTCCGGGTGGGATACTTGCTGGGCACCCGCAGCTTCACCGCCGCCGTGCCCTCCTTCCCCGTGGGGACCGAGCTGGAGATCGAAGCCCGGGTCCTCTTCCTCGACGAATCCGGCCCCAGCGCCTTCCGCTGCGAGCTCCGGCGCGACGGCCAGCCTGTGGCCGCTGCCACCCTGAAGGCCATCGAGCATCCATGACTTCCGACCCTTCCCGCAGCGTCCTCGTGACCGGCGCCACCGGCCGCCTGGGCTCCGCCATCGCGCGGCGGCTGGCCGCGGAGGGGTTCCGCATCACCGTCCATTGCCGCGGCCGCGTCGAGGAGGCCAAGGCCCTCTGCGCCGAGCTGGGGAACGGCTCCGATTGGATCTCCTTCGATGTGGCGGACCGCGCGCAAACCGTCGCCGCGCTCGAGGCAAAGGTCGCGGCGGACGGCCCCTTCTACGGCATCGTCTGCAACGCGGGCATCACGCGGGACGCGGCCTTCCCCGCCCTCACGGGCGAGGACTGGGATCAGGTGCTCGGCGTGGGCCTCGACAGCTTCTTCAATGTGGTCCAGCCCCTCACCATCCCCATGGTGAAGACGCGCAAGGGCGGCCGCATCGTCGCGATCTCCTCCGTGTCCGGCATCGTGGGCAACCGCGGCCAGGTGAACTACTCGGCGGCGAAGGCCGGCCTCATCGGCGCCGCCAAGGCCCTCGCGGTGGAGCTGGCCAGCCGCGGCATCACCGTGAACTGCGTGGCGCCGGGGCTCATCGAATCCGAGATGGTGGACGAGCTCGTCCTGGAACGCGCGCTCCAGGCCATCCCCATGGGCCGCGTGGGCCAGCCCGAGGAGGTCGCCGCGGCCGTGGCCTTCCTCTTCTCCGACGGCGCGGGCTACATCACGCGCCAGGTGATCGGCGTGAACGGGGGCATGGTCTGATGCGCCGCGTCGTCGTCACCGGCATGGGGGGCGTCACGCCCTTCGGCGAGGATTGGGCCTCCATCGAAGCCGCGCTGCGCGAGGGCCGCAGCGGCGTGCGCGTCATGTCCGAATGGGACGAGCACGCGGAGATCCAGACGCGGCTCGGCGTGCCCGTGGATCACTTCGATGTCCCGGCCCACTACCCGCGCAAGATGGTGCGCTCCATGGGCCGCGTCGCCCTCCTCGGCGTGCGCGCCACGGAGCTGGCCCTCGCGGATGCGGGCCTCCTCGGCGATCCGCTCCTGAAGACCGGCCGCGCGGGTGTGGCCTACGGCTCCTCCTTCGGGAGCATCGAGCCCATGCTCGCGCTGGGGAAGAACCTCGCGGGCGGGCGCCTCACGGGCGTGAGCGCCACCGGCTACATCCAGGCCATGAGCCACACGGCGGCCGTGAACATCGGCGTCTTCTTCGGGCTCACGGGGCGCATGATCGCCGCGAGCACCGCCTGCACCTCCAGCAGCCAGGCCATCGGATATGCCTTCGAATCCATCAAGTACGGCAAGCAATGCGTGATGGTCGCCGGCGGATCGGACGAGCTGAACATCTGCACGGCCGCCGTCTTCGACACGCTCTACGCGACGAGCACGCGCAACGACCGGCCCCGCGAGACGCCCCAGCCCTTCGACCGGGACCGCGACGGCCTCGTCGTCGGCGAGGGCGGCTGCTCGCTCATCCTGGAGGACCGGGATCACGCGCTGGCCCGCGGCGCGACCATCCACGCGGAGATCCTCGGCTTCGGCACGAACTCCGACGGCGCCCACATCACCCAGCCCCAGCAGGAGACCATGGCCCAGACCATCCGCCTGGCGCTCGAGGACGCGGAGCTGGACGCCGGCGCCATCGACTGGGTGAACGCCCATGGCACCGCCACGGAGCACGGCGACATCGCCGAAAGCCATGCCACCCGCGAGGTCTTCGGCCGCGCCGTGCCCATCGCCTCCCTGAAGAGCTATTTCGGCCATCCGCTCGGCGCCTGCGGCTCCCTCGAGGCCTGGGCCGGCATCCGCATGACCCGCGAAGGGTGGCTGGCGCCGACGCTGAACCTGCGCAACCCCGATCCCCGCTGCGCCGACCTCGATTATGTGATGGGCGCGCCGCGGCCCTTCCGCTCCAGCGTCTTCCTCAGCAACAACTTCGCCTTCGGCGGCATCAACACGGCCCTGGTGTTCCGCTGCTGAGGGGCTGAGCCCGCCCATCTTGTAGACTGGCCCTTTCGTCAGGCCCGGAGTTCCCATGTCCCTAGAGCAGAAGATCGAGACCCTCAAGGCGAAGCACGCCGCCGCCCTTGCCGGGGGCGGCGAGGCGCGGGTCGCCAAGCAGCACGAGACGGGCAAGCTCACGGCCCGGGAGCGCCTCGCGGCCCTGCTGGACGAAGGCAGCTTCGAAGAGCTCGACGCGCTCAAGGTCCACCGCAACGAGGGCATCGAGAAGATCCCGGGCGACGGCGTCGTCACGGGCTTCGGCCGCGTGGACGGCCGCCCCGTGGCCGTCTTCGCCCAGGACTTCACGGTCTTCGGCGGCTCCCTCTCCGAGGCCTACGCCCAGAAGATCTGCAAGGTCATGGACCTGGCCATGAAGGTGGGCTGCCCCGTCGTGGGCCTCAACGACTCCGGCGGCGCACGCATCCAGGAAGGCGTCGTCTCCCTCGGCGGCTACGCGGACATCTTCCTCCGCAACACCCTGGCCTCCGGCGTCGTACCGCAGCTGTCCCTCGTGATGGGCCCCTGCGCCGGCGGCGCCGTGTACAGCCCGGCCATCACCGACTTCATCACCATGGTGAAGGGCACGAGCTACATGTTCGTGACGGGGCCGGACGTCATCAAGGCCGTCACCCACGAGGAGGTGACGAAGGAAGAGCTGGGCGGCGCGAGCACCCACAGCGCCAAGAGCGGCGTGGCCCACTTCGTCGCGCCCTCGGACCTCGCGGCCCTGGCCCACGCGCGCGAACTGCTCTCGTTCCTTCCGAGCAACAACCTCGGCGAGGCGCCCCGCCGCGCGCCCCGCGCCGACATGCCACAGGAGAACCCGGAGCTCGACAAGGTGGTGCCGGACGACCCGTCCAAGCCCTACGACATCCGCCAGATCATCAAGGGCGTGGTGGACGACGCGGCTTTCCTCGAGGTGCACGAGGCCTTCGCGCCGAACCTCGTCGTGGGCTTCGCGCGCATCGACGGCCGCTCGGTGGGCATCGTCGCCAACCAGCCGGCCTTCTTCGCCGGGGTGCTGGACATCAGCGCCTCGGAGAAGGGCGCCCGCTTCGTGCGGTTCTGCGACGCCTTCAACATCCCCCTCATCACCTTCGAGGATGTGCCGGGCTTCCTGCCGGGCGTGACCCAGGAGCACGGCGGCATCATCCGCCACGGGGCCAAGCTGCTCTTCGCCTTCGCGGAGGCCACGGTGCCCAAG
>DATJFC010000362.1:0-2105 GCA_035495995.1 Holophagaceae bacterium | reverse complement strand
GCCCCGCCCGCCGCGGCCTGGAAGCCCTTCAACCTGGGCACCAACCACCGCGCCGTCTCCACGAAGAGCCCCGCGGCCCAGCTGGCCTTCGACCAGGGCCTCATGTGGTCCTTCGCCTTCAACCATGACGAGGCCATGCGCGCCTTCCAGGAGGCCGCGGACCGGGATCCGGATCTCGCGATGGCGTGGTGGGGCATGGCCCTCGTCAACGGCCCGCACATCAACAATCCCGTGGTGGACGAGGCCCATGCCAAGGCCGCCTGGTCCGCGCTGGCCGAGGCGAAGAAGCGGGCCGCGAAGGCGAGCCCCGTGGAGCAGGCGCTCATCGAGGCGCTCGGCGCCCGCTACGCGGATCCGCAGCCCGCGGACCGCAAGCCGCTGGACGAGGGCTACGCGGCGGCCATGGCCAAAGTCGCGGCCAGCTTCCCGAAAGACGCGGATGTCGCGGCGCTCTACGCCGAGGCCCTCATGGATGTCCGCCCCTGGGACCAGTGGACCCGCGCCGGCGAGCCCGAACCGGGCACCAAGGAGATCCTTGAAGCGCTGCGCCGGGCGCTCGCGCTCGACCCCGACCATCCCGGCGCCCTGCACCTCACCATCCACGCGCTGGAGGCTTCGCCGCATCCGGAGCAGGCGCTGTCCGCCGCGGACCGCCTGCGCGCCCTCGCGCCCGACGCGGGCCACCTCGTCCACATGCCCGCGCACATCTACGCGCGCACGGGCCGGTGGCAGGCGGCGGGGGAAGCCAACGAGCGGGCCATCGCCTCGGACGGCCGCTACAAGGCCCGTCAGCCGGTCATCGGCTTCTACGGGCTCTACATGCTCCACAACGACCACTTCCTCGCCTACACCGCGATGATGGAGGGCCGCCGGCAGGTGGCGCTGGACCAGACGGAGACGGTCGTGAAGGCCTTCCCGCTGGAGTGGGTGAAGGAGAACGCCGGTTTCGCCGACGCGTTCCAGACCGTCCACTGGGAGGCCATGAAACGCTTCGGCCTCTGGGACGATCTCCTCAAGGAGCCCGCGCCGGACGCGGCCCTGCCGGTCTCCATGGCCTACTGGCACGCGCTGCGCGGCACGGCTTTCGCGGCGCTGGGCAAGGTGGACGAGGCCCAGCGGGAGGAAGCCGCCTTCGACGCGGCGGTCCCCAAGGTGCCCGCCGACTTCACCTGGGGCGCCAATGGCGCCGCGCCCGTGCTGCAGGTCGCCAAGGCCGTGCTCGCGGGCGAGATCGCCTTCCGGCAGCAGAAGCTGGACGAAGCCATCTCCAGGCTCCAGGAAGCCGTGAAACTGGAGGACGCGCTCAAGTACGACGAGCCGCCGCCCTGCACCGTGCCCGCGCGCCATTCCCTCGGCGCCGTGCTGCTTGCGGCGGGCAAGCCCAAGGAGGCTGAAGCGGTCTACCGCGAGGACCTCAAGGCTTATCCCGCCAACCTCTGGTCCCTGCTGGGCCTGAGGCGCGCGCTCGAAGCCGGCGGCGACAAGGCCGGGGCCGAGGCGATGGACGCGGAGCTCCAGAAGGCCCGGGCCCGCTCCGAGATCAAGGCCAGCACCTCCTGCCTCTGCGTGGGCGCGGAGCCCTAGCGCGGAAGACACCCCGGGGACCGCCGGGTGACAATGGACCGCAGGAGCGGAACCCATGGCCACCATCCACAAAGAAATCCCCGTCAATGCGGATCCCCAGGCGGTCTGGGCGGCGGTGCGGGATGTGGGCGCGGCGCACCATCGCCTCTTCCCGGGCCTTGTGGCGGATGTCCAGATGGAGGAAGGCGCGCGGACCGTCACCTTCGCGAACGGCCTCGTGCTGCGGGAGCTCATCGTGACGGTGGATGACGCGAACCACCGCATCGTCTACGCCTCGGTCGGAGGCAATGCCGCCCACCACAACGCGTCCATCCAGGTCTTCGATGAAACCCCTGGCGGCGCCCGCGTCTCCTGGATCACGGATTTCCTGCCGGACGAGCTGGCCCCGACCATCGGCGGGCTCGTGGAGCAGGGTTCCGCCCTGATGAAGCGGACGCTGGAAAGCGGGAAGGCCTGACGGCCGCTTACAGTCCGCCCCGCAGATTCGCCGTCGTCCTCAATCCGCCGTCGGACTCCTTCAG
>DATJFC010000361.1:0-8630 GCA_035495995.1 Holophagaceae bacterium | reverse complement strand
CGCCGACCAAGTATTCAGCAATCGGGTTACTTGGAATCGTGAATCACGGAAGGACAGTTGCATTCCCAGAAAGCATTGATGTCGGATGGATGGTTACTCCGAGGCTTCCTGATGTCCCTCAATTCAAAAATACAGAACCTTTTAAGCATGCAGACACAATCAAACCAAATGAGGAATTTATGTCTCATTCACACTTCGGAATAGAACTCACCGAAGAGGAGCAAAGAGAGGCAGAAACTGGGCATTCCTGGCTGTGGTTTTATGGGTGCATCTATTACAAGGACTTCCTTGGCCAGCTCAGAGACGCCCGGTTTTGTTGGCGATTTGCCAATCGAAACGAAGACATGCCTTTCTACTCATTCGCCAGTGACGGCAACCCACCAGCTGCATACAAAAATTAGATTGATAAGCAGCAGTAGCTGCCGTCAGGTTTGCTACATCATTAATTTTAAGCAGCAGCACCGTGCTTCAGCGCTTCCAGCTCGGCGAGCAGCACTTCCGGCTCGTTCATCTGCTGGAGCTTCTGCCGGAAGGCCACGCCGTTGGGGACGCCCTTGGTGAACCAGGATCCGATCTTCTTGATCTTGTGCAGAGCTTCGCGCTCATCCAGCAGCTCCACGAGGATGCGGAAGTAGCGGACGGTGGCGTCGATGCGCATCTCCACATCCACTTCCATCGTGGGGTCGAGGATCTGGCGGAAGATGAAGGGGTTCGTGAGGGCGCCGCGGCCGATCATGACGGCGTCGCAGCCGGTCTCCTTCGCCATGCGGAAGGCGTCCTCGGGGGTGTTCACATCGCCGTTGCCGATGATGGGGTAGGCCGTGTCCGCATCCGCCGCGCGGGCGATGATGCTCCAGTCCGCGCTGCCCTCGTAGTGCTGGGCGCGGGTGCGGGGGTGGATGGCGAGGCTCTGCACGCCCACGGCCTCGAACATGCGGAGGAAGTCGAGGAACTCACCGCGCTCCTTCTGGGACTCGTCCCAGCCCGCGCGCATCTTCACCGTCACGGGCACCTTCACGGCCTTCACCATGGCGCTGACGCAGGCTTCCGCGAGCTTCACATCCTTCAGCAGGGCCGAGCCCGCGCCGCCCTTGGTCACATTGCTGGCGGGGCAGCCCATGTTCAGGTCCACCATGTCCGCGCCCGCGGCCTCGCACAGGCGCGCGCCTTCCGCGAGGGAAGCCGGATTCCCGCCGGAGAGCTGCATGGCGTAGGGGTGCTCGCCGCTGCTGGCCATCATCTTCTCGGCCTTGCGGGCGTGGCGGATGAGGCCTTCGCTGCTGATCATCTCCGACACGACGAGGCCCGGCCCGCCGATCTCCCGGATGAACTTCCGGAAGGGCTGGTCCGTGATCTCGTGCAGCGGGGCCATGACGAGGCTGTTGGGCACCTCGATGGGACCGATGCTGAATGGGGTGAAGGGGAAGGTCATGGGTCTCGCCGAACCCTTGATTTTAAAGCGAATCTCCAGGCCCAGCCATGCAAAAAGAAAAGCACTACGCGGAGGGCGCGGAGAGGCGGAGGGCAGCAGAGAAAAGCAGGAACGGGGGACTATCAATCTTCCTCAAGCGTCCTCCCTTCCTCCGCTGCCCTCCGCGTAGTGTTTTCCCCGCCGCCGCCTATACTCGCCGCATGCGTCCTCTGACACGGATCCTGCCTCCCCTGCTCTGCTCCGCCGTCCTCATCGCCCAGACGCCTCCACCTGCGGACGCGCCCATGGCCGCGCAGGTGCGCGCGGAGGCGCTGCACGCGTGGCAGGGCTACCGCGCCCACGCCTGGGGCCACGATGAGCTACGGCCCCTGAGCCTCCAGCCCCGGGACTGGTATGGCAAAAGCCTGCTCATGACGCCGGTGGACGCGCTCGACACGCTCATCCTTATGGGCCTGAAGGACGAGGCCGAGGACGCGCGGAAGCTCATCGACGCGAAGCTGGACTTTGACCAGGACCTCCGCGTGAAGGGCTTCGAGATCAACATCCGCCTGCTGGGCGGCCTGCTGAGCGGCTACCAGCTCACGGGGGACCCCAAGCTGCTGGCCCTCGCGAAGGATCTGGGCGACCGCCTGCTGCCCGCCTTCGACACGCCCACGGGCATGCCTTACCAATTCGTGAACCTGAAGACCCACAAGGCCGACGGCGCCGTGAGCAACCCGGCGGAGATCGGCACCTACCTGCTGGAGTTCGGCGTCCTCAGCCGCCTCACGAAGAACCCGGTCTACTACGCCAAGGCCAAGGCGGCCTCCACGGCCCTCTTCGAGCGGCGCTCCAAGCTGGGCCTGGTGGGCAGCGAGATCAATGTGGAGACGGGCGCCTGGACGGACCGCAGCAGCCACATCAGCGGCGGCATCGATTCCTACTACGAGTACCTGCTCAAGGCCTCGATCCTCTTCGACGATGCCGACTGCGCCCGCATGTGGAAGGAGAGCCTCGCCGCCCTCAATGCCCATGTGGCCGATGAAGCGCCTACGGGCCTCTGGTACGCCACCGTGGACATGGACACGGGCAAGCGGACGGCGACGGAGTTCGGCTCCCTGGACGCCTTCTTCCCCGCCACCCTGGCGCTCGCGGGCGACCTGGACCGCGCGGCGAAACTCCAGGCCTCCACCTTCAAGATGTGGACGGCCTTCGGCATCGAGCCCGAGGAAATCGACTACACGACCATGAAGCCCCTGGACACGCACTACATGCTGCGGCCGGAGGCCATCGAATCCGCCTACTACCTCCACACCCTCACCGGCGACCCGAAGTACCTGGCCATGGGCCGGACCTACTTCGCCTCGCTGAAGGCCCGGTGCCGCACGAAGGCCGCCTATGCCGCGCTGAAGGATGTCACCACCGGCGCGCAGCTCGACGACATGGAGAGCTTCTTCTTCGCGGAGACCCTGAAGTACCTCTACCTGCTCTTCGCGCCACCCCAGACCCTGGACTTCCCCAAGGGCTTCGTCTTCAACACCGAGGCCCACCCTTTCAGGCGGAGCTGGTGAGGCCCGGCGTCGAACCCAAGAGTTTGGCGGGGCCGGAGCCCCGCCTCGCCAGGCCGCGCGGTGCCTTCCGGTTCAGAGCCCTTGGGGGTAGGCCTCTTCGCCGTGGAGGCCGGTGTCGAGGCCCGTGGCTTCCTGCTCCGGCTCCACGCGCACAGGCGTGATGCGGTCGATGGCCCAGAGCATGCCGTAGGTGAAAGCGAAGGCCCAGATGCTGGAGATGCCCACGGCCGCGGCCTGCTTCCCGAAGAAGCCGGTGCCGCCGAAGACGAGGCCGTCCGCGCCGGAGGGGTTCCAGGCCTTGGAGGCGAAGAGCCCGAGGAAGACGACGCCGATGAGCCCGCCCACGCCGTGCACGCCCCAGACATCGAGCGCGTCATCCCAGCCCAGCCTGTTCTTCATGGCGACCGCGTAGTAGCAGATGACGCCGGCGAGGACGCCGATGAGCGCGGCCATCGCCGGGGAGACGAAGCCCGCGGCGGGCGTGATGGTGGCGAGACCGGCCACGGAGCCCGTCAGCAGCCCCACGAACTTGGGCTGCTTCGCGTTCATCCACTCCACGATCATCCAGGTCGCGCCCGCGAAGGACGCGGCGATGTCGGTGTTCAGGAAGGCGGAAGCCGTGACATGGTCCACGCGCAGCTCGGAGCCCGCGTTGAACCCGTACCATCCGAACCAGAGCAGGCCCGTGCCCAGCGCGATGAGCGGGATGTTGTGCGGCAGGTTCTCCACGACCCGGCGCTTGCCGATGTAGAGGATGGAGGCCAGGGCCGCGAAGCCCGCCGTGTTGTGGACGACGATGCCGCCCGCGAAGTCGAGCACGCCCCACTTCGCGAGGATGCCGTCCGGGTTCCAGATCATGTGGCAGAAAGGGAAGTAGACGAAGACGAGCCAGCCCGTCAGGAAGAGGAAGTAGGCCTTGAAGGTGACGCGGTTCGCGAAGGCGCCGGTGATGAGCGCGGGCGTGATGATGGCGAACATCATCTGGTAGGCGACATGCACGGCCAGGGGGATGCCCGCCGTGGATCCGCCCAGCGTGAACATGGCCGACAGGTCGATGTGCTTCATGAAGGCGTAGTAGGTCGGGTCGCCGATGATGCCGTGCAGGCTGGGCCCGAAGCACATGGAGTAGCCGAAGGCGAACCACAGCACCGTGGTCCAGACCAGGCTCACGAAGCTCTGCATCATGATGGTGAGGACATTCTTGCGGCCCACCAATCCGCCGTAGAAGAAGGCGAGGCCCGGCGTCATGAGCATGACGAGGCTGCTGCAAAGCAGCATGAAGGCGGTGTTACCGGTGTCGAGCGGCATCTGAGGATTCACGGAATCTCCATGCATTGCGGACTGGGATTGCGGGCTGGAAGCCTTGCCAGCTTAAGAGGAAAGGCCTGTCGCGTCTCCTGCGAAGGCCTTCGGCATTCAGGCTTCGTCAGGTGCGATCTTCTGCAAGGGCGAGCCCGGCGCCCAGCCCGCGGCGGCGAGGGCCTCCAGCCAGGCGGCGACGCGCTCGCGGGAGGCGAGTTCGTGCACCGGCAGCACGAGCACGTCGCCCGCGTGGGCCCACCCCAGCAGGGCTCCGGCGGCGGCGACTTCGGGCAGCACCGTCGCCATGCGGTCGGGCGGCAGGCCGCGGCGGGCCAGCTCGTCGCCGAGGATCGCGGGGACCTCGCCCGGCTCGCGGCCGCGCAGGTAGCCATCGAGGTCCTTGAGGACCACGAAGTCGGGATCGGCGGCGGCGGCCGCGGCCGCCAGCGCGCGGATGGCGCCGTCTTCGCGGTTCCCTGCCTGGCCCAGCAGGAGGCCGAGACGGCCTTCGCGCGTGAGGCTCCTCGCCACATCCAGCAAGGCCGCGAGGCCTTCGGGATTGTGCGCGTAATCCATCACCACCGTAAGGCCGCCGAGATTCCATCGTTCGAAGCGGCCGGGGTTATCGGCGCGGGAAGCTCCGAAGCGCGCGAGCACGGCCGCGATGGTGACGGGCAGGATGCCCAGCGCCGTGGCCACCAGGGCCGCGCCCGCGGCGTTGGCGAGGTTGTAGGCCGCCGCGCCCCCGGCCATGAGGGGCATCTCCGCCACGGCGCCCAGATCGTGGGCCTGGCCATCTTTGTTCAGCCATAGATGCCCGCCCGCGACGCCGCAGGTCATGCCGCCCATGCCGCGATGGGCAGCGAGCTTCGGATGCGCGTCATCCAGGGAGAACCAGGCCAGCGCACAGGAGAGCGTCGATGATTTGCGGAGCAGCGTCTCGTCATCGGCATTGAGCACGAGCAGCCCGTCGGGACCGAGCGCGCGCGTCACCGCCAGCTTCGCGTCCGCCAAGTCATCGAGGGTGTGGATGCCGTACTCGCCGAAGTGGTCCGGCGTCACATTCGTGAGGATGGCGGCCTCCGCGCGCGCCGTGGCGATGCCGCGGCGCAGGATGCCGCCCCGGGCGGTCTCCAGCACGGCGGCCTGCACGCGGGCGTCGCGGAGCACCTGCCGCGATCCCGTCGGGCCTGAATAGTCGCCCCGCGCGATCCAGTCGCCGTCCACGAAGACGCCATCCGTGCAGCTGTGCCCCACGACCCAGCCGTGGGCCTTGCCCATGGCCGCGACGAGGCGCACGGTGGTCGTCTTCCCGTTGGATCCGGTGATGAGCGCCGTGGGGATCCCGTGCAAAGCGGGCCACGGCACCTCCTCCGCGCGCGGCAGGGCCTCCATCGGCCAGGTGCGGCTTCCGGTCCCCGCGCCTAGGGTGAGCTGCTCCTCATCGAGGAAATGCTGGACGCCCCGCTCCTCCGCGGCGCGCAGCAGGTCCATGCGGCGGGGATCGGCTTCCGCTTTCGCCAGGCGGGAGAGGGTCTGGAGCGCGGAGGCCTCATCCAAGGCGGCGGGGTGGCCCGGCGCGAAGAGGATCTCGTCTTCCGCGCGACGCGAAGGCAGCAGCGCCGCGACCCAGGCCCACTCGTTCACTTCCGTCGCGGTGTAGAGCTGATCTTCCGGCGCGGCGAAGGCGAGCGCGGCCCCCATCGCGTGGGCCCGGGCGCAGACGGGGCCCTCGGGCCAGCCGAGCGCCTTCACCATGGCGCGCACGCGGGCCTCCCAGGCAGCGAGGGCCTGAGCCGGAGGGGAGTCGCCGCAGGTCTCCAGGACGGCGCCGCAGGCGCTGAAGTAGAGATTGGGGCCTGTGAGGCGGCGGGAGCCCTCGAAGGGAAGCTCGGCGGGTCCGCTCAGTCTTCCTCCTCGCGCGCCATGCGCACGCCGCGCTTGTCCCGCACGAGCCCTTCCAGGTCGTGGGCGAAAGTCTCCTCAGGCGGAGCGGGCGCCTCCATCACCGGCGCCTCCTGCACCCGCGCGCGCGCGGCGGGCGCGCCCTCGGGGCGGAACTTCGTCACCTGTTTCCAGGATCGGGCGAGGGCGTCCGCGAAGATGAGGAGGAGGTCGCCGGACTGGCCCATGCGCAGCGCGGTGTCGATGGCCTCCTGCTCATCGGGGATGACGCTGATGGCGGATTCGGGAATGCCCTTGGCTAACAAGGTCTTGGCGAGGATGCGCGGCACCTCGTCGCCGTCCCGCCCGCGCAGCCCGTCGTCGCGGCGGCAGATGTAATGGTCGAACTTGCCCACGGCCGCTTCGGCGATGGCGCGCAGGTCCTCGTCCCGCCGGTCGCCTGGGCCCGCGAGCACGATGATGCGGCGCCCCGTGACATCCAGCCGCTTCGCCAGGTCGCACATGACCCCCACCGCGTGGGCGTTGTGGCCGTAGTCGAAGATCACCTTGAAGGGGTGCTCTTCGAAGATGTTCATGCGGCCCGGCGCCTGGTAGAAGGTGCTTCCGAAAGTGCGCAGCCCCTGGCGGATGGGCTCCAGCTTGATCCCCATTGAGAAGGCCATGGCCGTGGCGAACATCGCGTTCTGCACATTGTGCTGGGCGCGGCCCTCCAGCGTGGCTGGGATCAGGTGCGTCCACAGCAGCGGGATGTGGGTGCCCTTGTCGTAGAGCGTGATCATCTGCCCGTTGACGCCGGCCTCCAGCGCGCAGGCGCGCCCGCCCGCGCGGATGTGCTCGCGCACGAGCGCGTGTTGCGGGTTCATCGTCACATAGCAGATGCTCTTGGCCTCGGTGTACGCGGACATCTTGAGCACGAGCGGATCGTCGGCGTTGAGCACCGCGCAGTCCTTGGCCACTTCCACGACGATGCGCTTCACTTCCGCGAGCTGCTCCAGCGTGTCGATGCCCTTGAGGCCGAGGTGGTCCGGCTGCACATTGAGCACCGCGCCCACATTCACATGGGGCACGCCCATGCCCGCGCGCAGCAGGCCACCCCGCGCGATCTCCAGCACGGCCATGTCGATCTGCGGATCGGCGAGCACCATGCGTGTGGCCACGGGGCCCGTCATGTCGCCTTCGACGGTGCGTTGGCCATCGATGTAGACGCCGTCCGTCGTCGTGAGGCCCGGCGTGTAACCGGCCATCTTCGTGATGTGCGCGAGCATGCGCGCCGTCGTCGTCTTGCCGTTGGTTCCGGTGACGGCAGCGACGGGCACGTGCGAATGCGTGCCCGCGGGGAAGAGCATGTCGATGACCGGCCCGGCCGCGTCCCGCGGCGTGCCTTCGCTGGGCGCCACGTGCATGCGGAAGCCCGGCGCGGCGTTCACCTCGCAGATGCCGCCGCCCACGTCCTTGTAGCTCTCCGAAATGTCTGGCGAAAGGAAGTCCACGCCGCCCACATCGAGCCCGATGGCCTTGATGGCGCGCACGGCCATGTCGCGGTTGTCCGGGTGGATGATGTCGGTGACATCCGTCGCCGTGCCGCCCGTGGAGAGGTTGGCCGTGGAGCGGAGGAAGACGATCTGCCCCTCCGGCGGCACCGAATCGCGGGTGAAGCCCTCCTTCGCGAGCATGGTCTCCGCCTGGTCGTCCATGACGAGGCGCGTGAGCACCTTCTCGTGTCCCACGCCGCGGCGCGGGTCCTCGTTCACTTTGTCGAGCAGCTCGAACACCGTGTGCTTGCCGTCGCCGACCACGTGGCCCGGCGTGCGCCGCGTGGCGGCCACCAGCTCGCCGTTCACGACGAGGAGGCGGTGGTCGTCGCCCGTCACGAAGCTTTCGACGATCACCGAGCGCGAGTGCTCCCGCGCCGCCGCGAAGCCGGCCTCGACCTCCTCGGGCGTCGTGAGGCGGATGGAGATGCCGCGTCCGTGATTGCCGTTGTAGGGCTTCGTCACCACCGGATAGCGGATGCGGCGCGCGGCGTTGAGGGCGGCCTCCACGGTCTGCACCAGCTCCTGGCGCGGCACGGGCAGGCCCAGCGTGGCGAGGATCTTGTTCGTCTCCTCCTTGTCGCTGGCCAGCTCCACGGCGATGTGGGGCGTCTTGCCCGTGACGGTCGCCTGGATGCGCTGCTGGTACTTGCCATGGCCGAGCTGGATGAGCGACTGCTCGTTGAGGCGCATCCAGGGGATGCCGCGATCCTCCGCCGCGTGGACGAGGGAGGCGGTGGAAGGCCCCAGGGCGCGGCGCTGGGAGTAGCGGATGTATTCGTCGCGCGCCGCGGGCCAGGCCCAGCCTTCGGGCACGCTGCCCTCCGGGCGCAACTCATCGGGCAGCAGGGAGCAGAGCAGCCGCATCGCGAGCTGGCCCGCCTCGATGCCCTCCTCCTTCTGCGCGTA
>DATJFC010000360.1:0-4766 GCA_035495995.1 Holophagaceae bacterium | reverse complement strand
GAGGAGGCCGAGGAGACCATCCAGCAGCTGGATCTCGCCACGCGCCGCTTCCTGGGGCACCCCGTGGAAGCTCTGGGCGCCATTCCGCACGATCCCTGGCTGCTCCAGGCCGTGCGCGAGCAGCGCTGCGTGGTGGACCGCTTCCCCCAGAGCCCGTCCGCCAAGGCGTTCGAATCGCTGGCCAGAATCCTCATCGAAGGCGGACAATGGGATCCCGCGTCGCTCCCGGCGCTCTGGGAGACGCCCCAGCATTGATGCCCGCATGAACCAGGACCCCGCCAATCCTCCCATTCTCGGACCGGCCACGCATCAGCGCGCGGAGGACAGGTTCGAGCAGGACCAGCTCGTGCAGGACCACCTGCGCCTCGTGCAGCTGGTGGCGCGGCGCATGGCCAGCCGCCTGCCCGCCCACGTGGAGCTGGATGACCTCGTCCACTTCGGCGTGCTGGGCCTCCTGGACGCGGCGAAGAAGTACCAGCCGGACCGCGAGGTGCAGTTCAAGACCTACGCGGAGCTGCGGATCAAGGGCGCCATCGTCGATGGCCTCCGGGAGCTGGACTGGATGCCCCGCAGCCTGCGCCGCCGGAAGCGCGACATCGACCAGGCCCGGGCCCGCCTCCAGCAGCGCCTTGGCCGCGGCCCCAGCCTCGAGGAGCTCGCGGCCGAGCTGTCGCTCACGGTGGAGGATCTCCAGCGCATGGCGGACGAGCTGGAGGGCCCCGGCGATCCGCTCTCCGAGCCGGGCCTCGACGAGACGGCCGAGGGCCTCGCGGGCCTCCTGCCCGACCTCGACACCGAGGACGCCCTGGCCCAGATCGAGACCCGGGAACGGGAGGAGCTGGTGCAGAAAGCCGTCGAGGCCCTGCCCCGCAAAGAGCGCTTCGTCGTCCAGCTCTACAGCTTCGCCGACCTCACCATGAAGGAGATCGGCACCCTGCTGAACCTGACGGAGAGCCGCGTGTCGCAGCTCCATGCCCAGGCCATGGACAACCTGCGGAAAGAGCTGAAGGGCGAGAGCTGAGCCCGGCGCCCCGGCTCCGCTCCCGTCATTCCGCCCGCTCGTTCATCACCAGCCAGTAGAGGCCCAGGTTCTTCGCGGCTTCCAGGAACTGGGTGAAGTCGACGGGCTTGCGCACATAGCTGTTGGCGCCCCGGTCGTAGCTGCGGGCCACATCCTCCTGCTCTTTCGAGGAGGTGAGGATCACCACCGGGATCCGGCGCGTCCGCTCATCCGCCCGCAGGCGCTCGAGCACTTCCAGCCCGTCCACTTTGGGGAGCTTCAGGTCCAGCAGGACGACGCTGGGCATGACCCTGAGATCGCGCCCTTCGAAGGCCCCGGTTCCGAAAAGGTAGTCGAGCGCCTCCGCGCCGTCGCGGGTCACCACCAGCTCGTTGGCGATGTGGCTTTCCACGAAAGCGACCCGGGTCAGCTCCTCGTCGTCGGGATTGTCCTCGACCAGCAGGATGACTTTGCTCATGCGCGCCCTCCATGGGAAAGAGTGAAGTAGAACGCCGCGCCGCGGCCGGGCTCGGCTTCGGCCCAGATGCGGCCGCCGTGGCGGTGGATGATGCGCTGGACATTCGCCAGCCCCACTCCGGTGCCCGAATACTCGGTGACCGCGTGCAGGCGCTGGAAGGCCCCGAAGAGCTTGTCGGCGTACCGCATGTCGAAGCCGGCCCCGTTGTCGCGCACGAAGAACACCGTGTCCCCCGCCTGCTCAAGGCGGCCGAACTCGATGCGGGCCTCGTCCTTCTTCGCGGTGAACTTCCAGGCGTTCCCCAGCAGATTCTCCAGCACCGTCCTCATCAGGGTGAAGTCCGCGTTCGCTTTCAGCCCGGGCGCCACCGACACGGAGACCCTCCGCTCCGGTGACCCCACCTGGAGCTCGACGACGACCGCGCGCGCCAGCTCGCTCAGGTCCAGGTCCCTGCGGGACATCTCGCTCCGGGTGGTGCGGGAGAGGCGGAGCAGGTCGTCGATGAGCTGCCCCATCCGCTGGGTGGCCGCGCGCACCCGCTCCAGGTAGCCCTGGCCCTGCGCGTCGAGCCGGTCCGACTGGTGCTTGACCAGCAGGGAGGCGAAGCCGTCGATGGCCCTCAACGGCGCCCGCAGGTCGTGGGAGACGGAATAGGAGAAGGACTCCAGTTCCTTGTTGGCCGTCTCCAGCTCCGCGGTGCGCTCCATGACCCGCCGTTCCAGATCCTGGTTCAAGGCGTCCACTTCCTCCCGCGCGCCCCTGTGCTCGACGATCTCCGCGTGGAGGGCTTCGTTCGCCTCCTGCAGCGCGGCCTCGCGATGCTGGATCGCCGCGAGCATGCCGTTGAAGGCCTCCACCAGGACCCCCACCTCGTCCTCGCTGCGCTTCACGACCCGCTGGCTGTAGTCCTGGCGCTCCAGGACGCCGCGGGCCACCTCCGTGACGTCCAGGAGGGGCTCGGTGATGACTCGTTGCAGCCACGCGGACAGCAGCAGAGCGATCCCCAGGGCGCCCAGCCCCGCGAGCAGGACGATGGCCAGGTAGCGCCGCAGGCGCGCGCTCTTTCCCAGGCTGGCCCGCAAGTAGATCGTCCCCGAGGTCTCGCCGCCTTCCTGCATGCGCTGGAAGAGCGTCAGCCGGTCTCCTTCGAACCGGTAGCCTTGGGCTTCCGCGAGGGACGGAGCGTCCAGGGTCGAGCTCCGCGCGTAGGACGCGAACACCCGCCCCCGGGCGTCGTAGAGCGCGGCTTCCTCGATGTCCGGCCGGGCCTTCAAGGTGGCCAGGTATTCCTGGGCCGCTTTGGGGTCGTCGAAGGTCAGGGCCGCGCCGCTGATGGACCCCAGGATCTGCGCCTGGGTGATGAGGTCGTCCAGCTTCTGTTTCCGGAAGGCGAGGCTGTCGTGGACGACCATGGCCAGGCCCGAAACCAGCAACGCCAGGATGGTGGTCAGCGCCACGATGCCGCGCAGTTTCGCCCGGATCGAGAAGTCGGCCAGCCGCCGCATGCCCATGGGGTTCTAGCCCTTCCTCACGGAAGCGGCGAGGCTCAGCAGCTTGGAGCTGAGCTTGAGCCCCGCGCGGTCGGCCGCCGCCGCGTCGATCGTGAAGCGGACCTTGTTGTCCTGGATCACGAACGTGATGACCGCGCCCGGCCGGCCCGAGCGGTCGCCGATGGTGAGGATGCTCAGGCCCTTGAGGATGGCGAGGTCCTGCTCCCAGCGGTCCGTCTCGCTGTCGCTCAGGTAGAGCACCTGCACGCCGTGCACCTGCTCCGCCTTCCGGAACCGCTTCACCACGATGGGGCGGCCTTGCACGGTGCGATTCTGCACGCTCTGGTCCAGGCCGCCATCGAAGGGGTCTTCGCCCAGGATGCCGATGGTGAACGGCGTCCCCGGCCCGGTGAACGCGCCCGCGGGCCACTCCACGTAATCGCCGAACTTGTACATGAAGACGCCCTTGACCGCGTATTCGGGCGCTCCCTGGGCGCCTGCCGCGCGGCACAGCAGCGGCAGGATGGCCAGGGTTCTGAACCACCGCCCGCGCCATAACGGGCGGGGTGCCAGGAAGAAAGTTCTCTTCAGAAAACCCATGTGACCTTCACCAGGCCCGCGCGCTCGAGCGCCGCGCCAGCGGCGACCGGGCCGAACTCCCGGTGCTCTCGATCGAAGAGGCTCTGCCCGATGAGCGCGATGTCAAGACCAAGAACCGGCTTCCATCCGATATGCATGTCCATGGTGGTGTAGGCGGGGACATCAGGATTGGGCAGCGCGCTGATGTGCCGGAGGGTCGCGTCGAGCTCCACATTGGAGCCGAGACTCAGGAGCGAAGTGAGCAGCAGCCGGTGCCGGGGGTCGTTGCCTTCCGTGTAGAGCGCGGAAGGCAGCGCGTAGGGCGCGGTGAGTTCCAGGTGCTCACGCAGGTAGGCATAACCCGGGCGGAGATGCCAGCTATCGGTCATCTTGATGTCGCCCCAGAGCTCCACGCCATAGGTCTTCCCCTCCATGTGATTGGCCACCACGAGCGCCGCGCTCCCAGGAGGGAGATCGACCGTACGCAGGTATTTGTACGCGTTGTAGTAGGGTGAAATGGAGAAGGAGAATCGGTCCTGGACCTGGGCACGGTAGCCCAGCTCATAGGCGGTCACGAGCTCCGAGCGGAAGTTCGGCCCCCCCGCGAGGAAATAGGGGGGACTCGAGGGCGAGAAGAGCTCCCGGTCCACCCGCGAGGGCGTCCGCGTAGCCCTGGACACGGCCGCCCAAAGCATCTGCCCCATGCCCGGCTTCCAGGCCAGCCGGGCGCTGGGCTCGGTCTCCCAGCCCGTGTAGTCGTTATGTTCCAGCTTGGTTCCGAGTGTCAGATCCAGCTTGTCGGCCAGGAGGGCAATCTGGTCCTGGGCGAAGATGTTAATGAGCCGCAGATCCTTGGTATCGGGAATGAAGGCGATGACGGGAGTGAGGCCCTCCGCCTCGTCGCTGGAATTCCGGTAACCGCCGCCCCAGACGATCTCATTCCGCCCTCCGATCTTAAAATGATGCTGCACATCCAGATCGAAGGTGTTCCTCCGCTCTCTGTAACTGGCTGGGTAGTCCCTGAGGGTGTGGTCCAAGTAGACCTGCACCTGAAGATCCGAGCCCTTCGAGAAAGCGCGGCCCCAACGCCCCAGGAGGTTGGCGCCCTCCGTCGTCTTGTCCTCGCGCCCGAGAGGCTGGTCAATGCCGTTCTGATAGGCGTCCCCCTGAACTGTGAAAGTGTCTGCTGACTTTCCCCAGTCCGTCCTGAACCCGGCCT
>DATJFC010000359.1:0-3931 GCA_035495995.1 Holophagaceae bacterium | reverse complement strand
GCGCTGGCGCTCTGCGACGACCTCGGCGCGAAGGGTACCTGGTTCTGCCTCGCCGACCAGGCCCAGCGGCATCCGGAGCTGTTGCGGCGCATCGTGGGGCAGGGCCATCGCATCGGGCTCCACGGCCTCGATCACGCGCGCGCTTTCCAGTTCGACCGCGCGGCCTTCGCGTCGCGCGCAAAGGAAGGCAAGGCGCGGCTGGAGGATCTCGCGGGCGCGCCCGTGCTGGGCTTCCGCGCCCCGGAATGGAGCCTGCGAGGCGTGGCGGAGGACTACTGGCGCGAGTTGCCGGGTCTCGGGTTCAGTTTCGATTCCAGCCGCGCGCCTCTCAAAGTGCTGGGCGATCCGGCCTGGCCCACGCGCCCCCACAAGCTCGCGGAGGCTTTGTGGGAACTGCCGCCCGCCACGATGCCGCTGCTGGCCTGGCGCCTGCCCCTGTGGGGCTGGGCCATGCGCACGCTGCCGGCCCCGCTGCTGCGCCCGCGCCTGCGCGGGCTCGCGAGAACCGACGCGGGCACGCCCCTCGTGCTCCATCCCTGGGAACTGGACGAAGGCCAGCCCGACCTGCCCGTCGCGACCCGCGGCCATCGCTTCGCCCACAGCGCGGGCCTGAAGGGATACGGCCGGCGCCTGCGCGGGCTGTGGTCGGGTCTCCACCTGGTGCCCTTGGAAGACTGGATCGAGGGCCGCGCATGAAACCGCTCATCCTCCTCGCGCCCTCTGAAGACAAGGCGGCCGGTGGCCACGCGGGCCGCCTTCCGGAATCGCCGGCCCAGCGCTGGGTGCGGGAGCGCCTGGCGGATCTCGCCGTCCACGGCACGCCGGAGGCGCAGCTCAAGGCCTTCGATGTGAAGGACGCGCTGCTGGAGAAGGCGAAAAAGGAAGCTCTCGCCCTGAAGGGTTCCACGCCGCTGCTGCCCGCGCTCGCGCGCTACCAGGGCGTGGCCTTCGACGCGCTCGACGCGGCTTCGCTACCGGAGGCCTGGCAGCAGGTCTTCATCCTCTCGAACCTCCGCGGCCTCGTGCGCGGCGACGAGCTGGTGCCGCCCTACAAGCTCAAGCTGGCCGGTCTTCCGGGCCTCAAGCCGCATTGGAGGAAGGCGCTGGCCCCGCTGCTGGCGCAGCTGCCGGAAGGCGAGACCTGGGCGCTGCTGCCCCAGGGCCACGCGGACCTGATCGCGGGCTGGGACCGACCGCGCCACACGGTGGAGATCCTGGACGAGAAAGGCAAGACCATCAGCCACTGGTCCAAGCTCTACCGGGGCCTGCTGGCGCGCTGGATCCTGGAGCATCAGCAGGGCGACCCGAAGAAGGTCGCGAAAGCCAAGCTCGAGCTGTGCCGCGTGGCGGGCGCGACGGACAACACCGTGGGCGGCAAGCAGCTGACGCTGGTGGTGACGCGATGAGCGTCCATCATCTTGAGACACCTTTTTGGCAAAGGCAGCCCACCTTGCCGCTGGCCATCCAACGCTTCCTGCGCAAGCGCATCGAAGCCGCGCTGCACGACCCTGCGCAGCGCTTCCACCTCGCCTGGCCGACAGTGCTGGGCGCGCCGAGGTTGAGGGAATTGCATCCGGAGGGCGTGCCGGAGCCGGAGCTCTTCGCGCACGCCGCGAAGATGCTGGCGGCGCTCGGCGTCACGGACCCCGCGCCAGCGTGGGCGGAGACGCTCGCGGCCTTTCCTGACACGGCGGAGCGGGGCGCGACGGGATGGATGCCCCACGCGGCATGGGGCGCCTTCGGCCCGCTCATCAGCCTGCGCGGCGGCTGGCAGCTCATGGCGCTGACGCCCCTGCCGTTGAATGAACGCTACGGCCTCTGCAGCGGCGTGAGCCTCTTCAACCACGGCCTCTATCACGAATGCCACGACGCCCTGGAACCGCTGTGGATCAAGGCCCAGGGCCCGCTCAAAGGCGCGCTGCAGGGGCTGATCCTCATGACGGCGGGCTACCACCATCTCCAGCTGCAGAACGCGAAGGGCATGAAGGCCGTGTGGGAGGAGGCCCTGGCGCGGCTCGAGCCCTTCCACGGGCGCGTGGAGACGCCTTGGGGTCCCGTCGATTTCGCGGACGCGGCGCGGCTGACGGCCGGGCGGCTGGCCCTCCTCGACCAGGAAGCGGACTGGCCTGCGCTGTGGCGCCTGGACCGTCCCCTGTGGACACTGGAGAACGCATGAAAACGGGCATCGGGCATCGGGCGTCGGGCGTCGGGTCGCAGGATCCGGTCGCGAGGCCGTGCATGCGTCCCGAAGCCTGGAGCTTGGAGCCTGAAGCCCCGGCCGCCGGAGGCGGACGATGAAGACGGACCTGCTCGTTCTCGGCGGCGGCATCGCCGGTTGCGCGGCCGCGATCACGGCGGCGGACAAGGGCCTCGCCGTCGTGCTCGTGGCGAAGGACGAGCTGGGCCTCAGCAACACGGGCTGGGCCCAGGGCGGCATCATCGGCCTGCCGGGCGAGGCCGAAGGCGACAGCGTGGACCTGCTGGCCGAGGACATCCTGCGCGCGGGCGCCGGCCTGTGCCGGCCCGAGGCCGTCCAGATGCTGGCGGAGCAAGGGCCGCCGCTCTGCCGCGCCTTCCTGTGGGAGCGGCTCGGCGTGCCCTTCGACACCGACGGCGACGGCGACCCCGCGCCCACGGCCGAGGCCGCCCACAGCGCGCGGCGCATCTACCACGCGAAAGACGCCACCGGAGCCGCCATCCAGATGCGGCTCAGCGAGGCCGTGAAAGCGCACCCGAAGATCACCGTGCGCGAGAACCTCTGCCTCGTGGACCTGCTCACGAGCCCGCACCACGCGATGGACCCCCGGCGCATCTATGAATCGCCGCATGTCCACGGGGCCTACCTTTTCGACGCCGGGACCGGCGCGGTGGAGGCCGTGCTCGCCACGCGCACGGTGCTGGCCACGGGTGGCCTCGGCTACCTCTACCTGCACACGACGAATCCGCCCAGCGCCACGGGCGATGGCCTCGCGGCCGCCTACCGCGCCCACGCGCGCATCGTGAACTGCGAATTCGTCCAGTTCCATCCCACGGCGCTCTTCATCCCCGGCAAGCCGCGCCAGCTGCTCACCGAAGCCTTGCGAGGCGAGGGCGGCCTGCTCGTGGATAAGTCCGGCAAGCGCTTCATGCAGAAGTACGCGCCGGAGCAGATGGAGCTGGCCCCCCGTGATGTGGTGAGCCGCGCCATCTTCCAGGAGATGGCCGAAAGCGGCGAGCCCTGCATGTACCTCGACCTCCGGCCCGTCGCGGCGAAGCTGGATCTCGAATCGCACTTCCCCAACATCCTGGCCGCCTGCCGGGCCGAGGGCATCGAGCCACTGAGGCAGCCCATCCCCGTCGTGCCCGCCGCCCACTACTTCTGCGGTGGCGTGCTGGTGGACCTGGACGGGCGCACGAGTTTGGAGGGCCTCTTCGCCGCCGGCGAAGTCGCCTGCACGGGCCTGCACGGCGCGAACCGCCTCGCCTCCACGAGCCTGCTGGAAGGCCTGCTCTGGGGCACGCGCGCCGCCGAGGCCGCGGTGGCGGACATCGCGGAAGGCGCCGCGGCGCCGGATCCGGCGGACTTCCATCCCTGGCAGGGCGCCCGCGATCCCGAGGACACGGACCCGCTGCTCGTGGAGCAGGATTGGAACCAGGTGCGCTCCACGCTCTGGAACTACGCGGGCATCGTGCGCTCCAAGGACCGCCTGGAGCGCGCCTACAACGACTTCGGCTACCTGGGCCACCGCATCGAGGCCTTCTACCGCGAAGCCCGCCTCAGCCGCACCCTCCTCGAGCTCCGCGCCGGCATGCTCTGCGCGAAGCTGATCATCAAAGCGGCGTTGCAGAATCCGGAATCAAGAGGGTGTCACTACCGTGTGGATTGAACGGATGACGGCCGGAGAGGTCTCGCGTATCGCCGGAGGCGATACCGAGAAAGCGGCGTTGCAGA
>DATJFC010000358.1:0-7508 GCA_035495995.1 Holophagaceae bacterium | reverse complement strand
GCATTGAGCCGTCCGCCATCGGCGGCGATGCTCTGGCCGCGGATGTAGGCGGCGGCGGGCGAGGCGAGGAAGGCGATGAGGGCGGCGATCTCCCGGGCTTCCGCCACGCGGCCTTCGGGGATGGTCTTCACCATGTCCGCGCGGACCTGCTGCAGGGCGCGGCCCGTGCGTTCGGCGTTGGAGAGCTCGAGCTTCTCCAGGCGTTCCGTCGCCGTGGCGCCGGGGAGCACATTGTTGATGGTGAGGCCCGGGGGCAGTTCCTTCGCGAGCGTCTTCGCCCAGGCGGCGGTGGCGCCGCGCACGGTGTTGGAGACGCCCAGGTTCGGCAGGGGCTCGCGCACGCTCGTGGAGACGACGTTGATGATGCGGCCGTAGCCGCTGGCCTTCATGCCGGGCACGAGCAGCTTCACCAGCAGGTGGGGCGCCATGAGCAAGCGCCCGAAGGCCCGGAGGAAGTCCGCCTCGTCGGCGTCGAGGATCGCGCCGCCCGGCGGCCCGCCGGCGTTGTTGACAAGGATCTCGACCGGGCCCGTGGCGGCGAGATGGGCCTCCACGATGCGGCGCAGGGCGGCGCGGTCTTCCAGGTCCGCTTCCAGGGCCCAGGCTTCCGGCGCGCCTGCGGCGCGGAGATCCGGCAGCAGGCTTTCGAGCCTCGAAGCGGATCGGGCGAGGACGGTGACGGCGCAGCCCCGCGCGGCCAGCTCCAGCGCCGTGGCGCGGCCGATGCCCGCGGATGCGCCCGTCACGAGCGCGCGTCGGCCCTCCAGCTCACGCGCCATAGCCGCTCCCGAGCCGGGACCGCATCTCCCACAGCAGCGGGAAGTAGCGCAGGTCCGCGCGAGCCGCGAGGTATTTCACGCCGGGATCCTGGAACGAGGGCTCTCCCGCCTCCCGCGGCAGGGAGCCATGGCCGAAGGGGCAGCCTCCCCCGGACGGCTTGCTCTGGCCGCTCATCGCCATGGCGTCCGTATGGCCCACGCCGGTGCCGGGCTTGAAGCCGATCATGCGCTCGGCGAGGAGGTAGTGCATGGTGCGCCAGAGGCGGAAGGCCTCGTCGAATTCGACGAAATCCTCCGCCAGCTGGTGGAGGTCGAAATGCCTGGGGTCCGTGTAGACGGTCACGAGGGCCTGGAGGACGGCCTCGTCGTCCCGTGTGTCGAGGCCGCGGGCGCGCAGGGCGGCGAGGAAGCCGTCCCAGAGGGAAGGCTCCTTCAACGCGGCCTCCAGCAACCCGCGGGCCTCCGGCGAGCCGGGGTAGAGCTGGAGGTAGCGCTCATCCTTCAGACCGGAAAGGAATTCCAGGCAGCGGAACTGGGCACTCTGCAGGCCGCTGGCGGGCTTGAGCCAGTCGCGGAATTCGAGGAAATGGGCGGGGCTCATGGTCTCCATGACCTTGAACTGCTGCTGCAGGACGCGGACGATCTCGTGGCAGCGGCGCATGAGCCAGAGGCTGGGTCCCACCTCGCCCTTCTGGAGGTGGCCCACCACGGCGCGCACCTCGTGGAGCATGAGCTTGAACCAGAGCTCGTAGACCTGGTGGATGACGATGAACTGCAGCTCGTCGTGGGCCTCGGGCTCCGACAGCGGTTTCTGGAGCCGCAGCAGGTCGGGCACCTTCAGGTAGGACTCGTAGGAGGGACCGGTCTCGGGAGGCATCCCGACAGTTTAAGCCCTGGGTCGGTTTCAGTCCTCAGACACCACGCGGGAGCGCCCCTCGGCCTTCGCCTTGTAAAGGCGCTGGTCCGCCCGGGCCAGAAGGGCCTCCACGCTATCGCCCTCGTGGTCGCCCCGCCAGGAGGCCACGCCGACGCTGAGGGAGAGGGGGCGGCCCTCGGGCAGATTCGGGAGCTGGGTCTGGGTGACGGTGTCGAGCAGGCGCTGGGCCAGGTGATGGGCCCCCTCCTTGTCCGTCTGAGGGCAGATGACGAGGAATTCGTCGCCCCCCATGCGGCCGAGGCGGTCCACCTTGCGGAGGCCGAAGGCCAGTCGCTGGGCCACCATGCTGAGGACGCGGTCTCCGGCCGCGTGGCCGAAACGGTCATTGATGGCCTTGAAGTGGTCCAGGTCGATGAGCATCACGGCGAGGTGCTGGCTGAAGCGGCTGCTCTGCAGCACCTCGTGCTGGAGCAGCTCGGCCGTGTGGCGCCGGTTGAAGAGGCCCGTGAGCGGGTCCTGGATGGCCTGGTGGTAGAGGCGTTGGCGGCTGGCCTCCAAGGTGAGCAGGCGGCCCAGCTCGTCGGAGGCGATCTCCAGCAGGCGCACGTGCTCCTGGTAGAGCCGGCGCTCCACGAACAGCCCCATGAACGCGTTGATGGGCGCGCCCGGCACCGAGATGGGCAGCACGAGCTGGAGCGGATCGCGGAGGGCGAGACGCCGTTCTTCGGGATCCACCATGGGCTCCCAGGCCAGATCCAGGGGTTCGTGCAGGCCCATGGCCCGCTCCAGGGCCCGGCCCAATTCCTGGCGGTCGGCTTCGCTCACGCAGCGGCCGTGGGCGCCCCGCGCCACCATGCCCTCCTCCGTGCGATGGACGACGGCGAGGGCGCCGGGCAGCACGGCGGTCTGGAGCAGATCCACGAAGCCCCGGATGATGCTGTGGGCCTCCGGGTCCTCGGAGTAGAGCCGCGCGATGGAATCCCGGAGGGTCGTCTCCAGCAGGCGCTGCTCCAGGGCGTGCGCGAGCCGGCGCTGGATGGCGTCCACGCCCAGGTCCTCGCGGTTCTTGAAGGGTGTGGCGCGGGCCGGGTCCTGGGGGGGCGCGGAGCGGGCCAGATCCTCGGAAGCCTCGAGGACGCCTTCGAGATCGGGGTCCTTCACGAGGAAGCGGTCCGCGCCGCAGGTCTTGGCCCAGAAATGACCGAGACCCCGGGTCTCCGCCGTCAGCAGCAGCACCGGCAGGTGGGAGGTGGCGCGGTCGTCCTTCAGGAGGCGGCAGAGCTGGTAGCCGTCGATGAGGGGCATGTAGCAGTCGCTCACGACGACATCGGGCATCTCGCCGGCGAGCAGGAGCAGGGCCTCGGCGCCGTTGCGGGCCTCCATCACCTCGTGGCCGCGCTTCTGGAAGAGGGCCCGCATGAGGCCCATCTGGGTGGAACTGTCTTCCACGAGCAGGGCCTTGAAGAGGCGGGCCGGGGCTGAGGTCGGGAGCGTGGGCATGCGGATCCGGTCTGAGGGACGGCTCTGGCTGAAGTTGAGGCATTATGCGGCTTGGGACTCCGGACGGCGAGGCCTTCCTTCTCTTTTTTCATAAGGATTCACGGATGGACGCTCCCCTGCTCCTGGCGCTGGCCCGGGCCCAATTGCGAGTCCACGGCGGCTGGGCTTTGGAGGGCGCATGGGCTTCGGAGCGGGCCCTGGGCCTGCGCTGGGGGCGCAAGGCGGAGTCGGATGCCTGGATCCTCCTCCTGCATCCAAAGCCGGAGTTCTGGCGCCTGCCCGCCGAGCACCCGGCCGCGAAGCTCCTGATGGCGGAGGCGCGCAAGGATTCGCCGCGGGCCTGGGGCGCCTGGCTCTCCGGCGCGCGGCTGGTGGAAATCCAGGGTGATCCCGGCGAGCGCTGGCTGGGCCTCGTCTTTCAGCGCCGCGCCATCTCGGGAAAGCTGGAAACCGTGCGCGTGGCCTTCCAGGCCATCCCGGGCCGCGCGGGCATCCGTCTTGACGGGCTGGATGTGGCCGCGTCGCGGCTGGGCATCGGCGCGCCCTTTCCGGCGGAGGCGCCATCGGCCGCGACCGAGCCGCCGCCGCTGCGGCGCTGGCGAGAACGCTTCGGTGACCGCTTCGAAGCCGCCATATCCGGTGAAGTGGACGAGGTGCTGCCGGGCGAAGGTCCGCTGCTGGAGCGGCATCGCGCCTGGTCCATGGCCGAGGCCGGAGCGCTCGTGCTCGCGCCCCGCCGCGCTTCGGCCGAGCGCCTCCTGAACCAGGAGGCGGCGAAGCTGGCGCGCCTGGAGGCGGCCCTCGCGCAGGACCGCGCGCGCCATGGGCAGGGCCTCGCGCTCAAGCCCCAGGCGGCCGCGCTCGCGGGCGAGCTGTGGCGTCTCAAGGGCGCCGTGGGCGAGGCCGGGCTGGCGGACGGCTCCACGCTCCAGCTGCCGAAGGGCGAGACGGCGGAATCCGCCGCGCAGCTCTGGTTCAAGGAGGCGAAGAAGGCCGAGCGGGGCCTGGCGCGGCTGAAGGAGCTCGAAGCGGCGCTGGCGCGGCAGCGGGAAGCGGTGGCGGAGCGCCGCGCGGCGTTGGAACGCGGCGAGGGGCTGGAAGCCGCGCCCCCGAAGGCGGCATCCTCGAAGCAGAAGGCGAAGACGGAGCCGCGCAAGATGGACAAACGGAAGGACGGCAAAGGCGCGGCATTCCGCTCGGTGCAGATCGAGGGCTTCGAGCTGCTCATCGGCAAGGGCGACGAAGAGAACGACCGCCTCACCTTCAAGGTCGCGGAGAACACCGACTTCTGGCTCCATGTGGCGAACCTGCCCGGCAGCCATGTGGTCATCCGCAACCCCGACAAGGTCAGCGAGCCGCCCCGGGCCGTGCTGGAGCGCGCCGCCGAGCTGGCCGCCTTCCATAGCAAGGCCAAGGACGGCGGGAAGACGGAGGTCCACTGGTGCCGCATCGCCGACATCAGCAAGCCGCGGGGCTTCGCGCCCGGCAAGGTCATCCTCAAGCAGTGGAAGAGCCTGCGGGTCTATCCGAAGGGCTGAGGAAAAGAGGTGGTCTCCGCCTCGCATGGGAGTAACTTCGGTGTGTCCTCGATGTGACGCCCGTGAAACCGCTCCCTCTCCCCTTCTGGATGCCGGCCCTTTGGATCGGCGCGACCCTGGCCCTGCTGCCGGGGATGCCGGTGTTGACGCTGGTGGGCTACCACGCGCTGTGTTTGATGGCGGCGGAGCCGCGCGACTTCCGGCTTGGCCGCTTCCCCTGGCCCGCGTGGGCGGGGCTCGCGGCGGTGGGCCTCGCCGTGCCCTTCATCCTCCACCAGCCGCGGCACCTGCTGCCCATGGCCGGCGCCCAGGCCTTCCTCGCGCACTGGCCCGGCGGCTTCCCCTCCTATGTCGTCTACACGCTCACGGTGAACAGCGTCTGCGAGGAAGCCTATTGGCGCGGCTCCCTGGCGCGGCGTCACGGGGATTGGCAGGACTGGCGGCACGGCTCGGCCTTCGGCCTCCACCACTTCGTCGGCAACGGCCTCGTCTTCGGCTGGGCCAGCGCCCTGCCCGCCTTCCTCTACACCGCCGTCGCCGGATGGGGCGGCATGAAGGTGTCGCGCCGCTGCGGCGGCATCGGCGTCACCATGGCCGCCCATAGCGCCCTCAACGCGCTGAGCTTCGCCTGGCTGGCGACGCGGATTTAAGGAGCGCCGGCCGTCTGCAGGTAGGCCGCGTAGAAGCGCACGGCCTCGGCGTAGTTCTTCACGGCGAGGCGCTCGTCCCTGCCATGGAAGCGTTCGAGATCCTCAGGTCCGACGCGCACCGGCAGGAAGCGGTAGGTGGTCCGCGCGAGAGCTCCGTAGTGCGCGGAATCGGTGCCGCCCAGCACGAGCGAAGGCGCCACGAGCGCGTCCGGGAAGGCCGCGTGGATGGCGGAGGCGATGGCCCTGAAGGCGGGGTCCTCCGAGGGGGACACGGAGGAGGCTTCGAGGGCGCTGGCCGCGTCGGGCGTGATGGACACGGCGGGATCGTCGATCCCTTGTCGCACGCGCGCCGTCGCGGAGACGACCGTGTCGCCCGGCAGCAGGCGCAGGTTCACGAGGGCCTGGGCCTCGCCGGGAATCACATTGTCGCGGATGCCGGCTTCCAGCCGCGTGACGGACATCGTCGTGCGAAGGAGCGCGTTGGTGGCGGGCGAGGCCGCGAGCTGATGTTCGAGCAGGGGCCCGGAAAGCCAGCGGTTGGCGAGGGCGAGGCGTTGGATGGGCCCCATCTCCGGGGCCAGCGCGCGGAACATGCCGTCCACGGGTTCCGTGAAGCGCGCGGGGAAGGGACGCGCCTCCAGCTTCGCGAGGGCGCGGAGCAGGTGGACCGTGGCGTCCGCTCCGCCGGGCATGGAACTGTGGCCGCCCGGGCCCGTCGCGCGGAGGCCGAGGCTCAGGTAGCCCTTCTCCGCCGTGCCGATGAAGGCCACGGGCTTCGTCACGCCGGGCACGAGGCCCTCGCCCACCACCTCACCTTCGTCGAGCACGGAATCCAGCTTCACGCCCCTGGATTTCAGCAGCGCCGCGAGCGCCGCCGCCCCCGCGTGGCCGCCGGTCTCCTCATCCTGGCCGAAGGCGAAAATGAGCGTGCGCCGCGGCCGGAAGTCCTGCTGCAGCAGGGCGGTGGCGGCTTCGAGGATGCCGAGCACGGCCACCTTGTCGTCCAGCGAACCGCGGCCCCAGATGAAGCCATCCTGGATGCGACCCTCGAAGGGCGGCACGCGCCAGGCATCGGTCTCCGCGGGCACGACATCGAGATGGGCCAGCAGCGCCGCGGGCGCCAGCGCGGGATCCGAGCCGCGCCAGGTGAAGAGGAGGCTGTTGCCCGCGATTACCTCGCAGCCGAGCCGTGCATGGACCAGTGGATAGGTGTTCGCGAGATAGGCGCGGAGCGCGCGGAGATTGTCGTCGTTCCGCGTGGGCGTCTCCGCGTCCGAGACGGTGGGGATGCGCAGGGCCCCGGCCAGGCGCTGGGCCAGCGCGCCCTGATCGAAGGCGGGCTTGAGCCCGATGCCGATGTCCGGCCGCGCGTCGTGCCTGCCATAGCGCGCGGCGCGGAATGCGAGGAGGCCCGCGAGCAGCGCGACGCCCAAGGCCAGGCCCATCCACCCCCGTTTCATGAGTCCCCCCCTGAACCAGCCTGACGGGGAGGCGTGAATTCCCGGTGACGGGTTAATCCGCCTTCACGGCGAAGGACTTGACGCCCGCCTTCCTCAGCTTGGCGGCGGCGGCGTCGGTGGCGGCGCGGTCCGCGCTCTTCGCCAGGCGCACCTTGAAGGTGTCCTTGTCCTTCACGATGGTGGCGGGGTAGCCCGCGGCCTTGGACTGCGCCGCGACCTTCCGCGCCTCGATGGGGTCCGGCGTGGAAACGAGCTGGAGGGTCCATTTGCCGCTGGCGGCATCGGCGCTCTTGTCGGCCGGTTTGTCCGCGGGCTTGTCATCAGCCTTGGGCGCGGCGGGCAGCTGCACGGGTTTGTCGGCGGGCGGCGCGGTCTCGAAGATCTGGAGCTGGTTGATGAGGGAGTCGGGCAGCTCCTCCAGGGGCTCGGCGGAATCCGCGGGCAGGGGCCGGTGCAGGGCCACGCTCTGCTTGCCCGCCTGCACGCCCAGCAGGAAGGCGCCGGCCAGCAGCACCGCCCCGGCGCCTGCGGTCCAGAGCAGGTGGCGGCGGGTGGTGGTGAAAGTCTGGTCTCTCATCGCTGCATCGAGGCTATCAGCCTTGGACCCCATCCCAGCGGAGGGCCCATTGGCCGCCGAAACTGGAAGGGCCGCTCACGAGCACCGTGTCCGCGGGTTCCAGCAGGGCGGCGGCGAGAAGCTGGAC
>DATJFC010000357.1:0-10919 GCA_035495995.1 Holophagaceae bacterium | reverse complement strand
GGCCCAAGCCGAAGGGCTTCGTCCCGGAGACCCCATGGATCTGGCCCTGCAGCAGGTACGCGGCCTACGGGTGCTGGATCCGACGCCGCAGACCTGGTGGGAGGCCCAGGGCTGTTTCCGGGATTTCCTGGAGCAGTGGACCCCGCAGGGGGTGATCCCGCGCATGGGCGAAGCCTTCCTCGAGCTCGGAGGCACTCAGCGGCTGCATGGGGCTCCCTCTGATGCCGCGCGGCGCATCCAGCGGGAGCTGCGCGCCTCCTACGGGTGGAGCAGCCAGGGCGGCCTCTCCGTCAGCGCCGTGACGGCTGGCTTCGCGGCCCGGACGGAGGAACCCTTCGTGGAGGTCCGGGAAGGCGCCGAGGCGGGCTTCCTGGCGCCCCGTCCGCTTCGCCGCCTGCCTGAGCTCCAGCCCCGCCTCCTGTGGCGTTTCAGGCGTCTGGGCCTCCGCCAGCTTGGGGATGTGCAGCCGGTCCCGCTTCCGACGCTCGCGCAGCTGATGCCTGCCGACGAGGCCCCGCGGTTCCTGGCGAAGGTCCGCGGCGAGGACCGTCCCCGGCTCCCGTTGCTGGCGGAACCGCAGGGACGGAGCACCCACCGCCTGCGCCTGGAGCCGCCCCGTCTGCCCGAGGAGGCCCCCGTGGCGCGGTGGATCCTGGAGCGGCTCTGGTCTGATCCGCGCAGCCCCCGCAGCCTGCGCCTGTCCTGGTGGGACCTGGATGGCTTATCCCACCGCTGGACGGCTTCGGAGGTGGAGTTGCTGGAACCTCCCATCGCGCTGGCGCCCTTGGTGGAAGCGGCCTTCCGGAGCCTCGCCACGCGCCGGATGCTGGTGCACCGGCTGGAGCTGCGCGTGGCTTGGGGGCTGGGGCAGGCCATGGGCCTCTTCCAAGGGGATCTCAGCCAGAAATTCGGCAGCCTCGAGCGCACGCTGGCCCGCCTGCGGAGGCGATGGCCCGGACATCCCGTGCTGCCGGGTTGGGCGGCGGAAGAGGGCGCGCCTTACCGGAGCGAGGCCCCGCGCCGATGAGCTTCTGCCTCGGCATCTCCGATTTCAGCGCGGGCGAAGGGGTCTATACCGCGGAACAACTGGCGCGCGTGGCCGCGGCCCTGGGTTACGAGTCTCTCGTCACCTGGGACCGGGGCTTCCACGGCTATCCGAAACTTCGCGATGAGATCGAATTCACCCGCGCGCCGCTGGCGTTGCATCTGGGCTGCCGCTTCACATGGCGCGGCCAGGCTTTCGGCGCATTGCCGTTCTGCGACGCAGGCTATGCGGCCCTCAACCAGCTGCTCAGCCTCCAGGCCCACGACGAACGCGGGCTCGAGATCGGCATGCCCCGGGGCCGGTGGCGGGAGGGCGAACCGCCCCGAGGCTGCGTCCTGCTGGCGGAGCGGTTGGATGGCTTGGAGCTGCTGCTCCGCGAGGGATTCGAGGCCAGCCTGCTGGCCCATCCCCGCCATCAACGGGAAGCGGCGGAGGCGCTGCGTCGGGGCCGCGATGTCATCGGCGCCCAGGTCCTGCGCTTCCGCAAGCCCGAAGGGCTCGAACTGCACCGGCTCAAGCGCGCCATCGCCGCGCAAAGCACCGTGGCCCGCGCCGGGCCTCTGTGGGAGCCGGGGGATGCCGCGGTCCATCGGGACGCGTGGGCGCAGCGCTTTCCCATGGCGGACCCGCGCATCGCGGCCGCCACCGGAGCGGCGATGGAGCGCATCCGCGGCTGGAAGATCCACTGGGGCGGCTGGGTGAACGCGGGACCGCTGGGCATGGGCGGGGATCTGGACGCGGAGTTGAGGGCGCGCGTGCGCCGCAGCGTCCTTGACCGCTATGGCGCCTTCGACGGCGAACGCGAAGCGCGCATGGAGCGGGAGCTGGACCTCATCCGCCGGAAAGGGTTCGCCGCCTACTTCCTCCTCGTGCAGGACCTCGTGCAGGGCCTGGGCAAGAACGACCTGAAGGCGGGCACTTGCGGCCGGGGCAGCGGCGCCGCCAGCCTCGTGAGCTACGCGCTGCGGCTCACCAATGTGGATCCGATCGCGACCAACCTGATGTTCGAACGCTTCCTCACGGAGGAGCGCCAGGACCCGCCGGATCTCGACATCGATTTCGCCTGGGACGAGCGGGACATCGCCATCCAGTCCGCCTTCGAGCGCTACGGGCGGCTGCGCACCGCCATGGTGGCGAACCATGCCTACTTCAAGCGGCGCGGAGCGCTGCGGGCCGTGGCGCAGGCTTACGGGCGGCCGGAGCACGAGATGAAGGCCATGAGCCAGCGGGCCCGGGGCTGGGAAGGCGGGCTGGAGGGGATCCGGCGGGACGACCCCTGGGCGGGCATCGTCGCGTGGGCGGAGAGGCTGGAAGGCCACTTCCACCAGCTCTCCGTCCATCCTGGCGGCCTCGTGGTCACGCCGGGGCCCCTGTGGGAGCACGCGGCCTTCCAGCCCGCGCCGGCGAAGGAGGGCGTGAGCATCACGCAATGGGACAAGGAGGGCGTGGAGAACTACGGCCTCGTGAAGATCGACCTGCTGGGCAACCGCAGCCTCGCCGTCCTCCGTGACGCCTACGAGGTGCTCGGCGACCGCGTGCCCGCGGACATCGGCGCGCATTCCAGGAAGGACGCGGACACGATGGGCCTCCTCGCGAAGGGAGACAGCATCGGCGTCTTCTACGTGGAGAGCCCCGCGACGCGCCAGCTGCAGCAGCGCGTGGGCGAAGGCGACTTCGAGACGCTCGTCATCCACTCCAGCCTCATCCGCCCGGCGGCCTACCACTGGGTGGACACCTATGTGGCGCGCCGCCGGGGCGAGCCCTGGACGCCCTCGCATCCGGTGTTCACGCAGCTGCTTTCGGACAGCTGCGGCGTGCTCATCTACCAGGAGGATGTCGTCCAGGTCTGCACGGTGATGGCGGGCTGGAGCCACCACGAGGCCGACCAGCTCCGCAAACTGCTGGGCAAGCCGGACTGCGCCCGCAAGCTGCCGGCCTTCAAGGCGCGGTTCCTCGAGGGCTGCGCCGCGCGCGGCGTGGCCCTGCCCGCGGTCGAAGAGGCCTGGAGCATGATCGACACCTTCCGCGGCTACTCCTTCTGCAAGCCGCATTCGGCGAGCTACGCCCAGGTGAGCTTCGAAAGCGCCTGGATCAAGGCCCACCACCCGGCGGTCTTCTTCGCCTCCGTCATCACCAACCAGGGCGGCTACTATCCCGCCATCGCCTACCTGGGCGACGCGCGCCGCCACCGCCTCACGGTGCGCGGCCCGGATGCGAATGCCTCCGCGTGGGCCTACCGCGCCGAAGGCGATGCGGCCCTGCGCGTGGGCCTCATGGCCATCTCCAGCGCCCACGAGGGCGAGGTCCGCGCGCTGCTGGAGGATCGGGAACGGCGCGGCCCCTTCGAGTCGCTGGCGCAGTTGCTGGAGCGCGTGCCGCTCTCCATTCCGACGATGGAGGCGCTGGGCTCCGCGGGGGCCTTCGATCTCTGGGCGCCGGACGGGGACCGCACGCGGCTCTTGTGGGAGCGGCTGGGCGGCGTGCCGCCGGGGCTGCGGCCGCGCCCCACGGACCCTTTCGACCGCGCGGACCTGGAACTGGAGCTGATGGGCCTCACGCTGGAGGTGCATCCCGCGGCGCTGGCCCGCGTCCGCCGGAGCGGCGGCCCCCAGCGCGCGGCGGACGCCCGTGCGGCCGGACGCGCGCTGCGCTTCTGGGCCCTCGTCGTGGCCGACAAGGTCGTGTCCACGGAGCGGGGCGAGGCCATGCAGTTCATCACCTTCGAGGACGAGACGGGTCTTTGCGAGGCCGTGGCCTTCCCGCCCGTGATCCACCGGCGGCGCAAGCCCTACCAGGTGGGCGAGGTCGTGCTCGTGCGGGGCCGCAGCGTCCGGCAGGACAACCTCGTCGTGCTCGAAGTGATGGGGTAGAAGGGAGGAGGAGTTTCCCATGCGCCGACTCGCCCTCCTTCTTCTGGCCTGCCCGCTTTTCGCCCAAACGGGGACGCAGATGAGCCGCGAAGCGATCTGGGCGCGGCATGACGCGCTCGTGCTCGCGGCGGAGAGCGCGCCGTTGAAGCAGGACCCGTCCTGGGCCCACGCCTTCGCAGGCTCGAAGGGGCAGCGCGTGCGGGGCTACGACTTCGGGCCCGCGGACGCGCCGGCGATCCTGTGGTGGAACGGCGGGCCCGGCGAGGGCTTCTTTCCCGGCCTCGTGACGGGCTGCTTGCGCGAGCCGATGAAGTACCGCCACCTCGTCCTCGACCAGCCTGGCGTGGGCGATGGCGCTTCGCAGTGGGTCGAAGGCTGGAAGCCCGAGGACACGGTGGAGGACGCCGTCGCCTTCCTGAAGCTGCGGGGCGTGAGGGGTCCGGTGCTCGTGGCGGGCTGGAGCTGGGGCTCGACCATGGCCCTCCTCTTCGCGCAGCGCCATCCGGAGCTCTGCCGCGGCGTGGCCGTGGGCGGCGTGTGGGCGAACACGCCCGCGGAGGCCGCCTACTATCTCGCGCCGGACGGCACCCACGCGCTCATGCCCGGCATGAACGAGGCCCTTGCTGCCGTCGCGAAGCCCGCGGACGCCTGCGGCCTGCACGGGGCGATCGCGCGCGGCGAAGGCGGCGCGGCCTTCGCGCGCGCCTATGGCGACGCCGAGGCGGCCCAGTGCCTCGCCACCTGGCCCATGCGCGGGCCGGCGCTCAAGCCCGTGGCGGATACGCCCGGCAAGCCCGTGGACATGGCGGCGGAGAAGGACCCGGCCGTGCGCTTCGCCTACATCGAATCGGAGATGATGTGCCGCGGCGCGCGCGGCGAATGGGCGCTGCCCATGGATTTTCCGGCCTCGCTGGCGCAGGTCCCGCTGGTGGTGATCCAGGGCCGCTTCGACCAGGTCTGCGACCCCAGGACGGCCCTGCGGGTCTACGGCGCCTGGCCCGGCGCCCGCAAGGTCTTCATCCCCCTCGACACGAGCCACTGGCCCGACGCGCCGCCATCGGAGGCGGACTTGAAGGCGGCGGGCCTCGATCCCAGCATCCGCCCGAAGCTGCGCCAGGCCCTTGCCCTGCAGACCGGCGATGGGGCCAAGATGCTCGGCGCGGCCCTACTGACCCTCGATGCGGAGACCGCTCCGAAGGAAAGCGCTCCGAAGGCCCGCTGAGCCCCCGCTATCCTGGCCTTTCCGACCCCAGGGAGCCCCCATGGCCAAGCTCGTCTACTGCTTCGGCGCGGACCGCAACGAGGGCAACGCGTCGATGCGCGATCTGCTGGGCGGCAAGGGCTGCAACCTCGCGGAGATGGCCTCGCTCGGCATCCCGGTGCCGCCGGGCTTCACGCTGACGACGGAGCAGTGCACGGCCTACTACGCGGAGGGCCGCGCGCTCTCGGAGCGGCTCCAGTCCGATGTGAAGGCCGCGCTGGCCTGGCTTGAAGGCGCCCGCGGGCTGGCGTTCGGCACGACGGAAGGCCAGCCGCTGCTGCTCTCCGTGCGGAGCGGGGCCCGCGTCTCCATGCCCGGCATGATGGACACGGTCCTCAACCTCGGCCTCAACGACGCCACGGTGCTCGCGCTGGAGAAGGCCAGCGGCAACCCGCGCTTCGCCTGGGATAGCTACCGCCGCTTCATCACCATGTACTCGAATGTGGTGCTGGGGCTGGAGCACGCGGCCTTCGAAGCCGAGCTGGAGCGCGCCAAGGCGCGCCTCGGCAAGCATCAGGACACCGAGCTTTCGGCCGAGGACTGGAAGGGCCTCGTCGCCGCTTTCAAGGAGGTCGTCCGCGAGGAGACGGGCAAGCCCTTCCCGCAGGACCCGATGGAACAGCTCTGGGGCGCCATCCGCGCCGTCTTCGAAAGCTGGAACACGCCGCGGGCCGTCACCTATCGCCGCCTCAACCGTTTCTCGGACGATTGGGGCACGGCCGTCAACGTGCAGAGCATGGTCTTCGGCAACATGGGCGAGGACTGCGGCACGGGGGTCGCGTTCACCCGCGACCCTTCCACGGGCGAGAAGCGCTTCTACGGCGAGTACCTCATCAACGCCCAGGGCGAGGATGTGGTCGCGGGCATCCGCACGCCGCAGCCCATCACGAAGGCGCAGGCGGAAGGTTCCGGGCTCCGAAGCCTCGAAGAGGCCATGCCCGCCTCCTTCGACGAGCTGCTCGGCATCGCCTCGCGCCTGGAGCGCCACTTCAAGGAGATGCAGGACATCGAGTTCACCATCGAGCGGGGCAAGCTCTTCATGCTGCAGACCCGCACGGGCAAGCGCACCGCAGCCGCCGGGATCCGCATCGCGCTGGACATGGTGGAGGAGGGCCTCATCGACCCCGGCGCGGCGCTGAAGCGCATCGACGCGGGCAGCCTCGCCCAGCTGCTCGCCCCGGGCTTCGACCCGGCGGAGAAGAAGCGGCTGGCCGCCTCCGGCGCCCTGCTGACGAAGGGGCTCAACGCCGGGCCCGGAGCTGCCTGCGGCCGCGTCGCGCTCACGGCGGAAGAGGCGGAGCGCATGGCGAAGTCCGGACCGGTCGTGCTCGTGCGCGTGGAGACGAGCCCCGAGGACATCGCGGGCATGGCGGCCGCGGAAGGCATCCTCACGGCCCGGGGCGGCATGACGAGCCACGCGGCCGTGGTGGCGCGCGGCATGGGCAAGCCCTGCGTCTGCGGGGCCAGCGCCTTGCAGATCGACTACGCCGCCGGGACGCTCAAGGTGGGCGCGGTCACGCTGAAGACGGGCGAGGACTGGGTCAGCCTCGATGGCAGCACCGGGGAGGTCTTCGCGGGCAAACTCCCTCCGCATCCGTCCGAAGTGAACCAGGTGCTGGTGGACGGCCGCCTCAAGGCGGAGCTGAGCGAGACCTACCAGCGCTTCGCGAAGATCCTCGCCTGGAGCGCGTCGGCTAAGCGGCTCGGCGTCCGCACCAACGCCGACACGCCCCAGGACGCCCGCGTGGCCCGGGCCTTCGGCGCGGAAGGCATCGGCCTCTGCCGCACCGAGCACATGTTCTTCGAGGGAGACCGCATCACGGCCGTGCGCGAGATGATCCTCGCCACCGACGCGGAAGGCCGGCGGGCGGCGCTGGCCAAGCTCCTGCCCATGCAGCGCGCGGATTTCGAAGGAATCTTCGAGGCCATGGACGGCCTGCCCGTGACCATCCGCCTCCTGGACCCGCCGCTCCACGAGTTCCTCCCGCAAGACGAGGGCGGGCAGCGGGAGATGGCGCGGATCCTCGGCCTGAGCCCGGAGGCCGTCCGGCGCCGCGTGCAGCAGCTCCACGAGTTCAACCCCATGCTCGGCCACCGCGGCTGCCGCCTGGGCATCACCTACCCCGAGATCTACCGCATGCAGGCGCGCGCAATCGCCGAGGCCGCGATCGCCGTTTCGAAGCGGGGCGTGAAGGCCCTGCCCGAGATCATGATCCCGCTCGTGGGAGCGGTGAAGGAGCTGACCTGGCTCAAGGCGGAGCTGCTGGACGAGCTGAGGGCCGTCGATCCCGCGTTCAGCGCTCCCATGGGCACCATGATCGAGGTGCCCCGCGCGGCGCTCACCGCGGACAAGATCGCGGCGGAGGCGGAGTTCTTCTCCTTCGGGACCAACGACCTCACGCAGATGGGCTTCGGATTCAGCCGCGACGACGCCGGGACCTTCCTCCCCGAATATGTCGGCAAGAAGATCCTCGAGGACGACCCCTTCGCGAGCTTGGACCAGGAGGGCATCGGCGAGCTGGTGAGGATCGCCGTGGAGAAGGGCCGCGCCGCGCGCCCGGGGCTCAAGTGCGGCATCTGCGGAGAACATGGGGGCGACCCGCGCAGCGTCGCGTTCTTCCACCGCGCCGGCCTCGACTACGTGAGCTGCTCGCCCTATCGCGTGCCCATCGCCATGCTCGCGGCGGCGCAGGCGGCGATGGACTAGAGCATGACCACCTGCTTGGCGGCGGCGGCGACGATGAAGCAGCGCTCGTTGTTGGAGCGCGCGTCCGCGGGGACGATGAAGAAGCCCGGCCGGTCCGGCTGGTAGCCCTGGGTGGTGCCCACGAGCACTTCGCCGTCCTTGAACTCCACCCGCACCTTGCGGCCCACGGGAGGCTTGTTGGGGTCGAAGGCGTTCGTCTTCTTATGGCTGGGGTTCCCCGCGAGATCCTTCACGAAGAAGACGGCCTTGAGCTCGTTCACGACCATTTCGACGGGCTTGGCCGCCGGTGACGACCCCTCCGGAAGGATGTGGAACACGCTCTTCGCGGGGAGGAAATCGTTGGTGAGGCCTTTGACGGTCCGCCCGTCCTGGTAGCGGGCCACGACATGATTCATGGACGCCCTCATGTTGGATTCGGTTCCAAGCCTAGCAGCCGGGGATGCGCGGCGGGCCCATCTTCCGACAGGATGGAGGGATGAAGCTCCTCCTCGGCGCCTTCCCGCCCGAACTCGGCCCCTTCCTCGATCAACCTCCCGCGGGCTGGCGCGTGGCCTGCACAGGCGTGGGCGCGCTGCTGGCGGCCGCCACGACGGCGCGCCTTCTGGAAGAGTTGCATCCTGAATCGGTGCTCTTTCTCGGCACCTGCGGCCACTACGACGGCCGCCTCTCCGTCGGCGACCACCTCTGGGCTTCCGAAGCCATCGCGTCAAGCCTCGCGGAGCTCCGGGGCGAGGCTTACCGGCCCGTCATCGAGGAGACGCGGTGGGCGACGACGGTGGAGGGCCCGCTTCCGCCGCACGGCGTCGTCGTGCCGCCCGCCATCACGAAGACCCGCGAAGGCGCGGCGCTGCTCGGCACCCTCGGCGCGGTGGAGCACCTGGAGCTCACGGGCGTCTACGCGGCCTGCCATGCCGCGCGGATCCCCGTCGGCGCCGCGCTGGCCGTGGTGAACGAGGTCGGCCCCGAGGCTCAGGCCCAGTGGCGCGCCAACCAGAAGAGGGGCAGCCTCCATCTCATCGACCGGCTCGCGGAGATGAAGGTGATCTGAAGGGCAGGAAGGCCGCGGCGCCGTCGCCGCCTTCGAGCCGCCACCCGCCCTGCGCGGCTTCGAGCAGCAGGCCCCTTCGCGGTCCCGCGACCGCGAAGGGGATGCCGAGGCCTTCCAGCGTCGAAAGCGTTTCCGGGTGCGGATGTCCGAAGCGGTTGTGGAGGCCCGCCGTGATGAGCGCGGCGTCCGGCGCCAGGGCTTGCAGCCAGCGCGGGTCTCCGCTGCTGCGGCTGCCGTGGTGGCCGATCTTCACGGCGCGGTGGAAGCCTTGCGCGTCTCCGGGTTCGCCCGCATCCAGGAGGTCCCGCTCCTGCAGCTGCAGCGCGTCGCCCATGAGCCAGAGCTCGCGATCCCGCCAGCGCGCGCGGAGGACGAGGCTCAGCATGTTCGCGTCCGGAAGATCGAAGGGCTTGGGCGGCCATTCGGCGCGGAAGGCGACCGGGCCCTCCCGCCACCCTTCGCCGCGGCGGAGCGCCTCCACGAAGGGCGCCGGCGCGGGCTCCCATGCCGACCATGCGCGGGCGTCGGCGATGGCGGGCACGCGGGTGTCCGAGATGGGCCAGAGGCGGGAGAGCGTGGCCCAGCCGCCCGCGTGGTCCTGGTGCGGATGGGTGATCACGAGATGGAGCGGTTCCCGCACCCCGCGGCGGCTGAGCGCCCGCACCAGCCGCCGCGCGGCCCAAGGATCCTCGCCCGTGTCGATCACGGTCGTCTCCGCTCCGGGCGCCCGGAGGATCAGCGCGTCGCCGGTGCCGATGTCCACGGCTTCGAGACTGAGCGTCGCGGGCGCCCGCCCTGTGCCGTGCACGGCCATGAGGCCGAGGGTCGAGACGGCGATGGCGGCGGCCAGGGCGCGCGTCCGTTTCAGCGCCGCATGGCGATGGGCGAGCCAGAGCCAGGCCAGCAGCAGGGCGACCCAGGGGCCCAGCCAGCCCGTCGCCAGCGGCGTGATGTGCGCGAGAGACGGCGCGAGGCGGCCCGCCAGGAAGGCGAGCGGCGCGGCTGCGGCGTGGACGAAGGAAGGGATGGGCAGCAGGGTCAGCGCGAGGCAGAGCGGCGTCAGCACCGCGATGGCGGGCAGCACGAAGAGGTTCGCCACGAGGCCGAAGGTGGGCGCGCCGCCGTGCAGCAGGGCGAGCAGCGGGATCGTCGCCATCCAGGGCGCGGCGAAACGGGCCAGGAAGGCGCCGGGCCTTCCAAGCAAAGGCGCCACCAGCCCCGCCAGCGGCTCCGCGCCCCAAAGCAGCCCGAGCAGCGCCCACCAGGCGAGCAGGAAGCCGGGCTCGCATCCCGCCGCCGGATGGAAGAGGAGCCAGCACAACAGCGCGAGATGCAGGCCCAGCGCGGGCGGCAGCTTCCATCCCGTGCCACGGCCCACGGCCCAGGCCGCGCCCATGAGGAAGCCCCGCCACACGGGTGCGTTGAAGCCGACGATGAGGCCGTAGGCGAGGCCGCCGCCGAGGCTGCCGAAGGTGGAGCCGCGGCCGATGAGGCGGCGCAGCAGGGCCTCCAGTAGAGCCATCACGAGCGTCATCTGGAGGCCGCTGACGACGAGCACATGCACGGTTCCGCTTTCGGCGAAGACGCTGAAGCGGTCCGGATCGGCGGGCGGGATCCCCAGCGCGAGCGCGCCCCAGAGGTCGCGGGCGGCGCCTTCGAGCGGCAGCGCGTCGAAGCGCGCGCGGGACCAGGCCTGGAGCCTCAAGGCGGGCGAGGGCCTGGGCGGGCCGAGGGGTTCCATGAGCGCGGCGCTGGCGAGCGCGATGCGGCGGGGGGCGCGGTCGCTCCGGGCGCGCCAGAGCGGCCGCTCGCCGAGGAAGCGGGGCGCCGGATCCACGGGACGCAGCTCCGCGCGCAGGCGCACGGGCGTTCCCGGAACCGGCGGCGGCGCGAGCCCATCGGCGGGAAGCTGGACCTGCAGGCGCGCCCCCTGGAGCGGGGCCGGCGCCGCGACCTCCAGCTCGCCGCGAAGGCGATCCTCGACGCGG
>DATJFC010000356.1:0-2472 GCA_035495995.1 Holophagaceae bacterium | reverse complement strand
AGTTCGAAGCCCAGCTTCGACATCTCCGTGCGGAAGTGCCTGGCGTTCGCGCGCAGGCGCTCGCGCAGGTCGGCGCCCTGAGCGAGCAGGTCCAGCGCCTTGAGGCTCGCCGCGGCGATGGCGGGCATGAGCGTGTTGGAGAAGAGGTAGGGCCGCGCCTTCTGCCGCAGCATCTCCACCATCGCTTTCGACCCGGCCACATAGCCGCCGCTGGCGCCGCCCAAAGCCTTGCCCAGCGTGCCGGTCATGAGGTCCACCCGGCCCATGACGCCGTGGTGCTCGTGGGTGCCGCGCCCGTCCTTCCCCGTGAAGCCCACGGCGTGGCTGTCGTCGATCATGAGCAGGGCGCCGTGCTTCTCCTTCAGCGCGACGATCTCCGGCAGCTTGGCGATGTAGCCGTCCATGCTGAACACGCCGTCGGTGACGATGAGGATGAAGCGGGCGCCAGCGGCCTTGGCCTCCAGGAGCTTGGCCTCCAGGTCCGCCATGTCGCTGTTGGCGTAGCGGTAGCGCTTGGACTTGCAGAGGCGGACGCCGTCGATGATCGAGGCGTGGTTGAGCGAGTCGGAGATGATGGCGTCCTCTTCGCCCAGCAGCCCCTCGAAGACGCCGCCGTTGGCGTCGAAGCAGCTGGAGAAGAGGATGGTGTCCTCGAAGCCGAGGAAGGCGCTGAGCTTGGCCTCCAGCTCCTTGTGCAGATCCTGGGTGCCGCAGATGAAGCGCACGGAGGAGAGCCCGAAGCCACGCTCGTCGAGGGCCTTCTTCGCGGCCTCGATGAGCGCCGGATGGTCCGAAAGCCCGAGGTAGTTGTTCGCGCAGAGGTTGATGACCTTCTTCCCGTTGGCCTCCACCCGCGCGTTCTGCGGGCTGGTCATCACCCGCTCGGACTTGAAGAGCCCCTGCTCCTTCAAGGCGTCGAGCTGGGAACGGAGGTGGTCATTGAAGGCCTGGTGCATGGCGTCCTCGGGCAGAAGCTCCATTCTACGGGGCCCCTTCCCGATTGTCCTTGACGCTCGCTGGGACCGCCTCCAACCTGGACGGGATGGCCACCAGCTCCTCGATGCGGCGGAACAACCGCAATAACGCCTCCCCCAGCGCGAATCGCGTGTGGGGCGGCGAGGGCCTGAGCTAGCCAGACACCTCATCCGCTGAATCCACCCCCGATCCGCATCGCGCGAATCGGGGGTTTTTCGTTGTGCACCCCCCACGGAGGCTCCCATGAGCGCCCACGCCAACCCCTTCCCCACGCCCTACCACGAAGTCGGCCGCCGCCTGCTGCGCCACCAGGACCAGCTCGGCCGCCGGGGTCTCAGCCTGCGCGAGGAGATCGAGACGCGCTACCTGAAGAAGTGGGAGGGCGAGACCCTCTTCCACGCGCTCAGCGTGCGCAGCGCGCTCGTGTCCGGCATGCAGGACTACCTGCTGCGCCAGGGCCTGCTGAACCTGGAGCGCGTGCAGATGAGCCTCGTCACCGACCCCTTGGCCCACGGCGTGGAGCACCTGCCCCGCATCGCCTACCGCGACAGCGCCTATGTGGCGACCCACAGCATGATCTACGCGAAGTTCATGGCCTGCCACAACCCGCACCTGAAGGGCGTCTTCGTGGATTCCCCGAACCTCCGCCTCGAGCTGCCCTCGGAACGCCAGCGCGGCAAATACCTGCTCGACTTCAGCCAGCTGGATGTGGAGCTGCGCCGGGAGCGGGGCGTGCCGCTGGGTGATTATTTGGACAGGCCGGAAGAGGTCGAAGCGGTTCTCAAGGAGGACCTCGCCAAGGCCCTCGCCTTCTTCGAGGGCATGGCGCGCGCCGGATTCGAGCGCGTCCGCGACTGGGCCGCGCCCAGCCTACACGCGCTGGGCGTGCGCCTGGACATGCCCGAGGGCCCCTTCCCCGTCTTCCATCTGGACGAGGCGCCCGTGCCCAAGGAGGAAGCCGAAGCCTGGTTCGGGCGGCAGACCGAGTCCCAGGCCTTCTTCATCGTGGGCCTCATGCGCGAGAACTACGACCTCATCTACCCCTACCTGCGCAAGGACGGCAGCCGCCGCGCCATGGGCGACTTCAGCAGCCGCCAGATCTACAACTACGATCTCGTCGTGAAGGGGCGGCTGGCGGACGGCACGGAGCTGCCGGCCTTCGAGGTGCTGAGCGGCGCCCTGCGCGAGTGGCTGCCGGAAGCCATCGTGGCGCGGCTCCTGGACAACGGCGTCATCCCCGAAGCCCCGCGCTTCGACGCCCGCGGCGAGATCACCAACCTCGAAGCCCTGGGCGGCTACGGTCCCTTCCTGCACCTGGCCTGCCGCCGGGACGCCGGAGGCCGCGGCACTTTTCCGGACACCTTCGGCGCCGGCATCGGCATCGAGCGCCTGCTGTGGGCCCTCCTGCGCGGCCCCAGGATCCGCCACATCGAGGACGACACCTTCTTCGGCAAGAACCCCGACAGCGCCGAGTTGTTCTTGTTCTAAGCAAGGACG
>DATJFC010000355.1:0-3573 GCA_035495995.1 Holophagaceae bacterium | reverse complement strand
CCCTTCCATCCCGGCGTCACCGGGCAGGCGCGCGAGGAGATCCAGGCAGAGCCGGCTATCGGCGTGGAACCAAGCCTCCGAAAGGGCGATGCCCTCGGGTCCGCCATAGCGTTCCACTTCGCGTTCGTAGGTGTCTGACTGGAGGCGCCAGGCCATGCCCTGGGCAAGCAGGGGTGGCAGAGCCGCGCGAAGATGGGGCCATAGCTTTTCGTGGAGCGCCACCGGATCGCCGTGGAAACGCAGGCGAAGATGCCAATCCGGATCGCCGTAGCGGATGTAGAACCAGCGGTCCACAACGCCTTCGGCTTGGCCCCGCGCCGCCAAAGGCGCGATCACCTCCCTCAGCAGCTGGTCGGCGGTGGCGCTCCCCGTGTAGAGCTTCAGGTAGAGCCACTCGGAGCCTGGGGGGAAGGCCCGCTCCACGGCCGTGGAAGGGGCCGGTCCTGCGGCAGGCACGGGCCTCTCCATTGCCTGGACCAGGGGCACCACCAACTCGTGGGTGAAGCGGCCCTCCGGACCCTCGGCGCAGAGTTCCGCCGGCGCCGGATAGAGTTCCACCAGGACCAAGGCCTCCCGCTTGCGGATGAATTCCAGGAAATTCTCCACGCTCAAGCGGCTGTCCAGATCCAAGGGCAGCTCGTTGTCCCCGTCCTGCAGAAGGAGGAATCGCGGGAGGCCGCGCTCCTCGCGCCACGCGGCGAGGCACGCGGCCCGGTCTCCCGCCTTCTGCAGGATCTCCACGTCCTTCTTGACGAATCGCCAGCGGGCCCGGCTCAGGACGAGCCGCCCGCAGGTGACACGCGGAAGGAAGTCGAGGGCCTCCAGCGCTCCCCAGCTCCAGGCGAGCCCGCCCGCCTGCTGCTGCGACTGGAGGAGGCAGAGGAAGCGGTAGACATCCAGGCTCCGGAAGCTGAAGTTGTGGGCCGTGGACAGGCGGGGAAGGACTTCCTTCCCCAGACGCCGGGAGCGCAGGACCACGCGATCGCCGGACACGGTGACGGCGAGGTCGGAAAGGGAAATCTGCCTGTCTTCAGGCGCGCCGGAACGGCCCAGGAGGGGGATCTCGAAATCCCGCAGCAACGGACGGAGCAACACGTTGCCGATGCGGCCCTCGGGGAGGTGGACGATCTCCGCGTGGACGGCGTCCGGGCAGTGGGCCTGCTCCGCATCGAGGTGCGCGCGCACGCCCTCAAGGAGCTGCGGATCCGCATGGCAGAACCGGCCCAGCAGGTTGGCTCCGGAAGGGCCCGAGAATCCGCCTACCAGGAGCTTGAAGTCGCCCTGCGCCAGGGCCGCCGGGGACTCCGCGGAGAGCGAACCCACGAAGGCGATGGCTTTGGGCAACGGCTTGGCCTTGGGGCTCTCGAGCAACGGTTTCAGGCCTTCAGGATCCAGATCCAGCACACGATCCCCGCGACGGGCCGAATCCTGGAGCTTGGCCAGCAGGAGCTGGTCCAACGGGCCCCAGGGCACGGTGCCGTCGGCCTCCGGTCCCTGGAATGGCAGCCCCAGCAGCAGGGGCGCGGATTCCCCGCCAGGACCCGATAGGCCAAGGCCGATGCCGATCTCTTCGTCCAGGACCTGGGCGAGGGGCATTTCGCGCCCCTCGTAGCGGGCCGTGAAGGCTTGCCGGAACCTGGAGAGCGGGTCCTCGCTCCGGACCCGGGCGAGGCCATGAAGCAGGGCCGCCGCCCGGCGGATCTCATCGACCACGGCCTCGCCGAGGATGGCCTGGGGAGCAGGTTTGGCCATGTCCACTTGGAAGAGACGGGACAACTCCACCTTGGCAGGCAGCGCGCGGAGGACATCCGCGATCTCGAGGTAGCGCGCGGGGTCCGCGCCGGGGCCCGCGCCGTCCATGGATTCCAGGGAGCGCTGGGCCTCCGCCAAGATTTCCGCCGGACGCGCGAGGCGGGGATGGGCCCGCAGTTGAGCCAGGAGATCGTGGACGGGCTCGGAGCCCGTGACCGCGGGGCTGAGGTCGGGCACCAGGATCTGGCTATCGATGAGTTCGCCGACGAAGGCGCGCCCCTCCTCAAGGGTGATCTCGCCGTCCACCAAGGCCATCGCCAGGTCTTCGGGGCTGGCGCCGCCTTCCGCCCGGATCAGGATCTCCCTCAGGTAGGGGGAGTCCTCCACGGCCACCAGGTGGTAAGCGCGCGTTTTCTCCTGCAGCCGCGATTCGGCGTAGCGGAGGCGCCCCGCCGCTTCGTAGAGACTCGAGTTCGGCCGGAACCGCAGGCCTTCGCGCAGCTCCGCGTCCTTCACCACGGCGTCACAGAGGAGGGACAGGTAGTCGTTGTCCAGGCGCGTGTGGCGGATGTACTCCTGGCGCGGAGCCACGGAGAGGCAGGTGGCCTCTCCGATGCGCCCCACGGAGCAACCGGCGAAGAGGCCAAAGGGCGTGGGCCGCGCCGCCATGCGGGAGAGGTAGCGCATGAGGCTGCGCTCGGCCCGCTGGCCCTTTTCGCCCTCCGGGTCCTGGCGCCAATGTTCCAGTGCCTCGCACAGGTCCGGCGACGCCAGGAAGAGCGCGTCCCGTACCTCGGACCTCGCCACCAGTTCCAGCAGGCGCCCGCGCTGGGCCCCGGCGTCCGCGCCGGCCTCCATGAAAAGGTCCGCGAAGGGGAGCGCAGGGGTCCGGAAGGCGAAGAAGCCTTGGTGGTCCAGTCGGGGAATGGGGGGCTGTTCAGGCATGGGGGGCTCGGGCAGAAAGGCGTTCGCCGGGGGAGATGGTGCGCATGAGGGCGTCGAGGCTCATGCCACGCTGACCCGCCGCTCCCGCCTCAGGGTGTGCTCGTGGCTGGTGTAGACGATGGTCTTGCCCACCAGCTCGGCGCAGTGGTTGATGCGCTTCTGGGAGAGCCAGTCCAGGTTCGACATGGCCTCGTCCAGGAGGAGCAGGGGGCGCTGGGACGCCATCACGGCGGTGAGGGCGATGAGCTGGCGCTGGCCGCCGGAGACGCTTCCCCCGCCAGGCGGAAGGATCGTTTCGAGGCCCATGGGCAGGTGGTCCAGCAGTTCCTGGAGGCCCGTCTGCTCGGCGGTCTCCAGGAGCCGGTCCAGGCTGGCCTGGCCGGAGAGCAGCTTCAGGTTCTCCAGGATGGAGCCGCCGTAGATCTGCACGAACTGGGGCAAGTAGATCAAGGAGCCGCTGGCCGAAGCGGGGGGCCGGCCGCCGATGCTGATGTTGCCCTGGTCCGGCTCATAGAGCCCGGCGATGAGGCGCAAGAGCGTGCTCTTCCCGCATCCGGAGGGGCCTTGCACATGTTTCACCTGGCCGGGCTCCACACGCAGCTCGGAGTCCTTGAGCACCCAGGGCCCCTTGGGTTCATAGCGGAACCACACGCCCTCCACGAGGACGGGCCCAGTTAGCGGCCGCGCCAGAGCGGGGAGAACGCGAGGACGCGTTTCCACCTCCAGCACTTCCACCGCGGGCGCCAGCTGGGGACGCAGCACCACGAAGGCCAGGTAGGCGTTGGCCAGGTTCAGGAAGGCGCTGAGGAAGGCCGAACTCATCTGCACGAAGGCCACCAGGGTGCCCAGGCCGGCTTCGCTCTGAAGCACCAGGTA
>DATJFC010000354.1:0-12941 GCA_035495995.1 Holophagaceae bacterium | reverse complement strand
CTGCGGGTTCAGATTTTCTGGACGTTGGAGGCCTGGGGCCCTTTGGGGCCCTGGGTCACATCGAAGCTGACCCGTTCGTTCTCCTGGAGGGCGCGGAATCCCTTCATCTGGATGGAGGAATGATGGACGAAGATGTCGGCTCCGCCCTCGTCGGGCGTGATGAAGCCGAAGCCCTTCTCGGCGTTGAACCACTTCACGGTGCCTTGGGACATGGATCGTTTCCTTCGAATGCGGGGGTGGCCCGGCCTGGCGGATGGACCGGCGGCCTTCCAGGCCAGGGCGCCGGGGAGCTGGGCTCCAATTGGGTGAGAAGAATGCCCAGGATTTTGAGATGGCCGGTTCGCGTTCCGCAAGAGGGAAAAGCAGAAGGGCGGCCGGAGCCGCCCTTCTGAAGGACCCTCGCGGGCCTTAGTTGCCCTGCTGGATCTCTTTGGCGATGACGAGGCGCTGGATCTGGTTCGTGCCTTCGTAGATCTGGAGGAGCTTCGCGTCCCGCATGCACTTTTCCACCAGGTAGTCCCTGGAGTAGCCGTTGCCGCCCAGCACCTGAACGGCGTCGGTGCTCACTTCCATCGCCGTGTCCGTGGCGAAGGTCTTGGCGATGGCCGACTGCTTGGAGTTCTTGATGTTGTTGTCCGTCATCCAGGCGGCCTGCCAGGTGAGGAGGCGGCTGGCCTCGATCTTCTTGGCCATGTCCGCCAGCATGAAGCTGATGGCCTGGTTGGCGAAGATGGGCTGGCCGAACTGGATGCGGTTCTTGGCATACTCCAACGCGATCTCGTAGGCCGCGCGGGCCACGCCGACGCCACCGGCAGCCACGGCCGCGCGGGTCTGGTCCAGCGTCTTCATGGCGATGATGAAGCCCATGCCCTCCTTGCCGAGGATGTTCTCGGCGGGCACCTCGGCGTTCTCGTAGTGGACCTCGACCTGGTTGCTCGCGCGCTGGCCCATCTTGTCCATGGCCTTGCCCACGCGCAGGCCCGGGGTGTCGCGGGGCACGACGATGCAGCTGGTGCCGCGGGCGCCCTTGTCGGGATTGGTGCTGGCGAAGAGGGTGTAGAAGTCCGCGTAGCCGCCGTTGGTGCAGTAGCACTTGGTGCCGTTGATGACGTACTTGTCGCCCTTGAGCTCGGCGCGGCAGGTCATGCCGCCGGCGTCGGACCCGGCGTTGGGTTCGGACAGCGAGAAGGCCGCGAAGACGGGCGCCTCCACCAGCTTGCCCAGCCACTTCTTCTTCTGGTCGTCGCTGCCGGCGATGAGGATGGGCGTGATGGCGAGGCCGTTGGCCATGATGGAGGTGTAGAGGCCGCCGCAACCCCAGGCCAGCTCCTCGCAGACGAGGGCTTCTTCGACCTGGTTCTTGCCGGGGCCGCCGCAGAACTTGGGCACGAGGGCCTGCAGGTAGCCCAGCTCCCAGGCCTTCTCGTAGACGGGCGTGGCCCATTCGCCGGTGTCGTCGTAGTGGCGCGCGACGGGGCGCATCACATTCACGGCGAAGTCGTGGGCCTGTTCTTTGATGGCCAGCTGCTCAGGGGAGAGGGTGAAATCCAGCACGGTCGGCCTCGCTGCAAAAGGCCTCCAGTCTACCGGCGGGGCCACCGGGTCCCAATGCTGAATCCCCCGACCCCCGGTAAAGTGGAGACCGCACCCCATCGCGGAGTCCTTATGCGTTCCATCCCGGCCTTGGGCCTTTCTGGTCTGCTCCTCGTGGGGATCGCCGCGGGGCTGGGTTGCCAGGACTTCCAGGGGCAGGATGCGGGGCCCGGACCCGGAGCGCCGCCGCAGCAGCTGAAGGAGGATGCGGTCTGGACGGGGAAGACGCTCTATGCGGGGCAGGCGGCGGTCTCCATCGCCGCGCCCGCGCCCCGCAGCGGCAAGCCCGGCGCCTACACCTGGACCCTGCAGGGAGCCGGCACGGTGAGCGATCCGGCCGGCGGCGGCGCGCCGACCGGCGCGACGGTGTCCCTGGCCCCAGGAATGAGCGCCGGCGGAACGACGCTCCTGCTCTCCGTCACCTTCTATCCCTCCTGCGGCTGCACGCCGGAAACCTACGCCCCCCTCAGCCTTCCCATCTCCGCAGTGACGGCGCCCATGGCGCTTTCCATCAGCGGCGGAGCCCTGGACGCCACCGGCCAGGAAACGATGAATGTGGGCGGGCAGGACACCTTCGCCGCTTCCGCCAACCCGGTCCCGCCGGGTTTCGCGCCCGCCTGGACCATCCAATCGGTGACGCCGTCGGTCCCGGACCCGGGGACGCTGACTCCGGGCGCGGTGGATGCGAGCGGCACCTCGGCGCCTGTGACCTATGCGGCCCCCGCCAGCGCGCCTTCGGACTTCGATGTCGTCGTCGCCGCCACCTCGCCGGATCCCTGGTTCGGCGGCAGCGCCACGGCCACGGCGACCATCCATGTGAAGCACTGAGCTGGGCCTCCGGGGCGAGGGCGTATAGACTGAAGCGTTTGCCTGGAGAGCCCATGCGCGTCGGCTGCCCGAAAGAGATCAAGAACAACGAGAACCGCGTGGGCCTGACGCCCGCCGGGGCCAGGGCCCTCTCAGGCGCCGGCCACGAGGTGCTCGTGGAGGCGGGCGCCGGCCTGGGCAGCGGCTTCACCGACGCCGAATACGCCGCAGCCGGCGCCAAGCTCCTGGGCACGGCCGCCGAGGTCTTCGAGAAGGCCGACATGGTCATCAAGGTGAAGGAGCCCCAGAAGGGCGAGATCGCCATGCTCCGCAAGGACCAGATCCTCTTCACCTACCTGCACCTGGCGCCGGACCCGGAGCAGACCCAGGGCCTCCTCAAGAGCGGCGTGACGGCCATCGCCTACGAGACCATCACTGACGCCCAGGGCAAGCTGCCCCTGCTGACGCCCATGTCCGAGGTGGCCGGCCGCATGGCCGTGCAGATCGGCGCCCAGTACCTGCAGAAGACCCTCGGCGGCCGCGGCATGCTGCTGGGCGGCATCCCCGGCGTGCTGCCCGCTCATGTGGTCGTCCTCGGCGGCGGCGTCGTGGGCGTCAACGCTCTCAAGATGGCCGTGGGCATGGGCGCGCGCGTGACGGTGCTGGACCGCAGCCTGCCGACCCTGCGCTACCTGGACGACATCTTCGGCAACCGCATCGAGACGCTGTGGAGCAGCGACGCGCATGTGGAAGAGGTCCTCCCCAGCGCGGACCTCGTCATCGGCGCGGTGCTCGTGCCCGGCGCAGCGGCGCCCAAGCTCATCAAGCGCGGCATGCTCAAGCTCATGAAGCAGGGCAGCGTCATCGTGGATGTCGCCGTGGACCAGGGCGGCTGCGTCGAGACGACCAAGGCCACCACCCACGCCGACCCCATCTACTTCGTGGACGGCGTGCTGCACTATGGCGTCGCCAACATGCCCGGCGCCGTGCCGCGCACCTCCACCATCGGCCTTACCAACGCCACGCTCCCCTACGCGCTGAAATTGGCGAACATGGGCTGGAAGAAGGCGCTGGCCAGCGACAAGGGCTTCCTCGAAGGCCTCAACGTCCACGCCGGCCAGCTCACCTGCAAGCCCGTGGCCGAGGACCAGAAGATGGCCTTCACCGACCCCCTTTCACTGGTGTAGCGCCATGCGGCTTTCCGAGCGCGCCTCCGGTTTCCCCGACAGCCCCATCCGCAAGCTGGGGCCCTTGGCGGACCGCGCCCGCGCCATGGGCCGCAAGGTCATCCCGCTCAACATCGGCCAGCCGGACATCGCCACGCCGCAGGCCTTCCTCGACGGGCTCCACGGCTACCGCGACGCGGTGGTCGCCTATGGCCGCTCGGAAGGCGAGCCCGAGCTGCGCGACGCGCTTTCGGACTACTACCGCGGGCTCGGGCTTCCCCTGGACCCCGACGACATCGTCATCACCGTGGGCGGCAGCGAGGCGCTGCTCTTCGCGCTCCAGATCGCGGCGGATCCCGGCGACGACGCGCTCGTCATCGAGCCCTACTACACGAACTACGCGGCCTTCGCCCGCATGAGCGGCGTGGGCCTGAGAGGGCTGCCCGCGGATCCGGCCTCGGGCTTCGCGCTGCCGGACGACGCGGCGCTGGAGGCGGCGATGGGGCCGCGCACCCGCGCCATCCTGCTCTGCTCGCCCAACAACCCCACGGGCGCCGCGCTATCGGCGGAGGAGCTGGGCCGCCTGGCGCGCCTGGCCGTGAAACACGACCTCTTCCTCATCGCGGACGAGGTCTACCGCGAATTCGTCTACGACGGCGCCCATGTGTCCGCGCTGTCCGTGCCGGGGATCGAGGAACGCGTGCTCCTCGTGGACAGCCTCTCCAAGCGCTACTCGCTCTGCGGCGCGCGGCTCGGCTGCCTCGCCACCCGCAACAAGGCCGCGCGCGCCGCCGCCGGGCGCATGGCCATGGGCCGCCTCTGCCCGCCGGTGCCGGAGCAGCGCGCCGCCGCGGCGATGATCCAGGCGTTGCCGAAGGATTTCTTCGCGCCCATCCGCGAGGAATACCGCCGCCGCCGCGACGCGCTGATGGAGGGCCTCGCCGCCGTGCCCGGCCTCCATTGCGAGAAGCCCGCGGGCGCCTTCTACCTCATGGCCTCGCTGCCGGTGGACGCGGAAGCCTTCGCCGCGTGGGTCCTCACGGACTTCGAGCTGGACGGCGAGACCTTCATGGCGGCGCCTGGCCCCGGCTTCTACGCCACGCCGGGCCTGGGCGCCGACCAGGTGCGCCTCGCCTACGTCATTGAGGAAGGCCGCCTCCGGCGGGCCGCCGAGCTCATCAAGGAAGCCGTCGCCCAGTTCCAGGCCGTCAGGGTCTGACCTCGGGCGGAACGGCTCCGCTGTCCCACAGGACCGTGCCCCAGTAGGGCAGCTGGTCCGGCGGGATCACGGGGGGGATGTGGTCGCGGCGGCGGTCCACCTTCGTCCCGTAGACGGCCACCGCCAGCTCGCTGCAGTAGTAGCGGTCCGGCGCGTTCAATCCGACGAGTCCCGCGAAGTCGTACTTCGAGCCCACGAGCGACCGGGCCTTCTCCACCGCCGCCTGCCGCGCTGCCGCGTCCGAGGCCCACATGGGCCGCACCAGCATCAGGCGCTGGGCCTTCCGCGTGAAATCCGCCAGGGGCGTGGTGTGGAGGCCCTTGCCCTCGGCCTCGACCACCTGCCCGCGCTCGGGGTCCAGCACCGCCGCGTGGCTGAAGGGCGCGTCCGTCACCGCGGACACGAGATCGTCCGTGGCGTGGTAGCCGCGGATCACGAGCCAGTCGCCCGGGCCGCCCAGCCGCGTCACGGCGTCCAGCATCTGGGCCGACCGTTCCGCCCGATCCGCGGGCGGGCGCACGACGATGGGCCGGGAGCAGGCCGCGGAGAGGAGCAGGGCGGGGACCAGGGCGGTGCGGAGGCGCATGGCCAAGGTTAACCTGGACGCTTTGGAGCCCCCATGCGCCCCGAACGGCCCGTCGCCCTCATCACCGGCGCCAGCAGCGGCATCGGCGAAGCCATCGCGCGGACGCTGGCCGAGGCGGGCTGCGACCTCGCCCTCGGCGCGCGGCGCCTCGACCGGGTGGAGGCGATCGCAACGGAACTCCGGGCGAAGGGGGCGAAGGTCTTCACCGGCGCCGTGGACACCCGGGACACGGCCAGCGTCCGGTCCTTCGTGGACGCGGCCGCGGCTTCGCTCGGCGCGCTGCATGTCGTCGCCGCAAACGCCGGCCTCGCCCGCGGCCTCGACAAGGTCTGGGAGATCCCCGACGAGGATCTGGAAGCCATGCTCCGCACCAACGTGGAGGGCGTCGTGAAGACGATCCGTTTCGCGCTGCCCCATGTGCGCGCGGCCGGATGGGGCCACATCTTCTTCATCGGCTCCACCGCCGGCCACCAGAGCTACGAGGGCGGCGGCGTCTACTGCGCCTCCAAGCACGGCGTGAAGGCCTTGGCCCACGCGCTGCGGCTGGAGCTCTGCGGCGAGCCCATCCGCGTGACGAGCGTGGATCCCGGCATGGTGGACACGGAGTTCAGCCTCGTGCGCTTCCACGACGCGGAGCGGGCCAAAGGCGTCTACGCGGGCATGCAACCGCTCAGGGCTTCAGATGTGGCGGAATGCGTCCGATGGAGTCTTCAGCTTCCGGAGCATGTGAATGTGGATGAGCTCATCGTCAAACCGAGGGATCAAGCCTCCCATACCGGTGCGAAGGTGGCCCGGCGCCCCTGAGCCGGTCGCGTGAAAAACACGGGTTCTTCCCAAACGCTCATGAAGCTGGAACGCTGAACCGTGTTTCTCTCCCGACTCAAGCGACTGATCCTCGGCTCCGCCCTGGCCATTTCGGCCTGGGCCAGCGTCGCCCCGGCTCCCGCTCCCAGGGATCAGCCCTCCCGGGCCTGGGGGGTCTTCGGGTTCAAGTCCTACGGCGGGGACCAGGGGCTCACGACCCTCGCGGTGACGGTCCTGGCGCAGGACGCGTCGGGCTTCGTATGGGTGGGCACCGAGGACGGGCTGTTCCGCTATGACGGGGAGAACTTCCGCCGCTTCGACGGGAAGGACGGCCTGCAGGACACCTTCATCAACGCGCTGGCCGCGGCCCCGGATGGCACCCTCTGGGTCCTCACGAAGAAAGGCCTGGCCTATTCAAAGGGCGGCGGCTTCACCCCGTTGTCCGCAGCCTCAGGCCTCCCGAAGGTGGACGAGCTGGTCACCATGGCCTCGTCCATTTCCTGCGATGCCCAGAGCCTGCTCCGCGTGGCCACCTTGCGCGGCCTCTACGAAGGCGGGGTCAGCGGATTCTGGCCGGTCAAGGGCTTGCCCAAGGGCCTGGTGGGCTGCGTCTCATGCAGTCCTTGGGATGACTCGGTGCTCGCGGGCGGCCTGGAAGGCGAGATCTACCGCCGCAGGCACGACGGCTCCTGGGACCAGGTCCGCCTGCCGGCTCCCCACGACAAGGGCCTCGTCGCCTCCGTCGTCCAGGATCGACAGGGGCGCATCTGGGCCCGGGGGGACAGCTTCCTGGTGCGCTACGAACCCGACCTGAAAGCCCCGCCCAAGGACTTCAGCGCCCAACTGCCCCTGAAGGCCCTGCGGGACCCGACCCTCTTCGCCGACGCGCAGGGCCGGGTCTGGATGCCCACCCAGTCCGGGCTAGGCTGCCTTCAAGGCGACGAAGCCCGCCTCCTCGACGAGTCCTGGGGTCTGCCCGATAGCTGGGCGGGCACCGCGCTCGTGGACCGCGAGGGCAATCTCTGGGTGGGCAGCGAAGGCGTCCACCGCGTGCTGGGTCGCCTGCTCTGGACTTCGGCCACGCGGAGGCAGGGCCTCCCGAGCGACACCATCTGGTCCATCGCGCGCACGGCCGATGGCCGCATGTGGGCCGGCACCCAGGCCGGCGTGGCGGTTTCCGGCGCGAGCGGATGGGAGCTGGTGCCCGAGACCAGGGGGCAGCCGGCGAACGCCATTCTCGCGGATGCTGAAGGCGGCCTCTGGGCGGTCGGAGCCGCCCCTGGAACCACGACCACGGGCGCCTGGCATTTCCCGGCGGGAGGGCGCGGATCCTGGGTCCCCTTCCCGGGCGGCCGGGGGGATTCGTTGCAGTGCTTCTCCCTCGCTGAAGACGGCGTCGTATGGGCGATTTCGCAGAACGGCGGGCTCTGGCGGATTCCGAAGGGAGGCTCTCCCGAGCGGACGCCGATCCAGGGCCAGGATCCCAACGCGGGTTGCTTCGCTATCGTGGCGCGGCGCGGCGCGGTCTTCATCGCGACGGACCGGGGGCTCCTCGTGTCCGCGGGCGGCGTGTGGACGGTCCTCGGGCCAAAGGACGGCTTGAAGAGCCTCAATGTCCAAGCCATGGCGATGACCCCGGGCGGCGAGCTCTGGTTGTCCTACGGCGACACGCACGGCATCAGCGTCCTGAAGCAGGAAAGCGGCCGCTGGGCGGTCGCGGCCCAGGACATCGCGGTGCCGGCGCTCACGGAAGACGGCATCGTCTCCATGGCCTTCGATTCCGCGGGCCGCCTCTGGCTCGGCACGAGCCGCGGCGTGAAGCGCTGGGACGGCCAGGTCTGCGTCCGGTTCGGGCGCGGCGAGGGCCTGCCTGGCGAAGACGCGGACGGCAACGCGGTCTGGGCGGACCCGGACGGGATGTGGTTCGGCATGAGCAACGGCCTCGCCCACTTCGATGGCCGCCACGGATCCGGGCCGGAGGCCACGCCCGCTGTCCGGATCCTGGAGGTGCGGGATGGCGGCGGGCATCCGCTTACTCCGGATGGCGGCCTGCTGCAGGTCGCCTACCCCTTCCGCTCCATGGACTTCGACTACGCGGCCCTGAGCTTCGTCAACGAGGGCAGGGTCCGTCTCCAGATCCGCCTGCAGGGCTTCGAGGACCAGTGGCGGGACACCAAGTTCCGGGAGGCGCGCTACACGGCGCTGCCGCCCGGCCTCTACCGTTTCGAAGTGCGCGCGGCGCACGGCGACGGGGTCTACGGCAGCCCCGACACGGTGGACTTCCGCATCCTGGCGCCCTGGTGGCGCGCCTGGTGGTTCTACGGCCTCTGCTTCGTGCTCGTCGCCGCGCTCGTGCTGACTTCCGTGCGCTGGCGCACGGCCGTGCTCGAGCACCGCAACCGGCAGCTCGAGGCCCTCGTCAAGGCCCGCACGCTCGATCTCGAGCGCGTCAATGAGCAGCTCCAGGAATCCAGCATGGTGGACGCGCTCACGGGCCTGAAGAACCGCCGCTACCTCGGCATGAACCTGCCCGAGGAGGAGAGCCGCGTCCTGCGGGCCTTCCGCACCCTCCAGTCGACCGGCCGCCAGCCCCAGGGCGAGGATCTCGTCTTCCTCCTCGTGGACCTGGACTACTTCAAGTCCGTCAACGACACCCACGGCCACGCGGCCGGCGACACGGTGCTGAAGCTGGCCGCCGATGCCATCCGCGCCGCCACCCGCGACGCCGACACCGTCGCCCGCTGGGGCGGCGAGGAATTCCTCGTCGTGGCCCGCCGCGCCGACCGCCACGCGGCGGACATCATCGCCCGCAAGATCCTCGACGAGGTGCGGAGCCGCGTCTACCCCATCTCGGGGGGCCAGAGCCTGAACCTCACCTGTTCGGTGGGTTTCAGCGCCTTCCCCGTGGTGCTCGCCGCGCCCACCGCCTTCGGCTGGGAAGATGTGGTGGAAATCGCGGACCAGTGCCTCTATGCCGCCAAGCGCTCCGGCCGCGACGCCTTCGTCGGCGTCTACCTCGACCATCCCGATGTCCCCGCCGAGGTCACCTCGCGCATCCTCTCCGACCTGCCCGAGCTCGTGGCGGAAGGGAAGGTCGCGATCCGCACCTCCTTCGATGAAGGCCATCCCCTTGATTGGAAGCGCGGCCATTGATGGACCCGCAACGCGCCGAGCCCACCCCGTGCATCCATGTCTGCGAGCTGGATCCGGTCACGGACCTTTGCCGCGGCTGCCACCGCACCCCGGAAGAGATCTGCGCCTGGCCCGGAGAGGGATCAGGCGGCAGCGTGTTCAGCGCCAGAACGGGGAGCCGCTGAAACGAAAAGGCCCGGATCGCTCCGGGCCTTTCATCTGGTTGGCGCGAGTGGTCTCGAACCACCGACCCCCACCGTGTCAAGGTGGTGCTCTACCCCTGAGCTACGCGCCAATGGGTAAGGCCATTTTACCTGAATCGGCCCCGGCGTCCATCAGGCCTTCTGGGGCTTGGCCTTGAAGGACCAGGTGATGCGGAAGGTGGCCACCTCGTCGCCGGCCTCGTCGCGGCCTACGGAAGTGCAGGGGAGGGTGCGGCCCTCGCCATCGGCGCGGGTCCCGGCGATCGCGCCAGCGATGGCTTCTCCATCGCCGCAGGTGAAGGTGACGCGGCCCACGGCCTTCTTTGTGAAGGTGGCCTCCATGCCCACGACGAGCATGGAGACGGGCGGTCCGTCGGATGAGATCACGATGCCTTGCACGCCGCTGGCGAGCTCGGCGGCCATGGCCAGGCATGCGAAATAGATGCTGCGGAAGGGATTCTTCGTGAGGTAGCCGAAGCGGAGGGAGACCGCGGCCTTCCGCTCATCGAAGTCCGTGACGCGCAGGCCCGCCAGGAGGCCCATGGGCAGCTTGCCGAGCATGAAGAGCTTCAGCTTCCAGGGGCTCAGGATCCTGCGGCGGAGCGCGGCGGCGTCCATGGCTACTCCACGGTGACGGACTTGGCGAGGTTGCGGGGCTGGTCCACATCGCACCCCCTGAGCAGGGCCACATGGTACGACAGCAGCTGCAGGGGGATCGCGTAGAGGACGGGCGCGAGCCAGGGGTCCACGGGGGGGAGGTGCACCACGGACTCCGCGATGCCGGCGAGGCCCTCGTCGCCTTCCGAGGCCAGGCCGAGGATGCGGCCTTCGCGGGCCGCGGCCTCCTGCAGGTTCGACAGCGTCTTCTCGCGGTGCTGGTCCGTGGAGAGGAGCGCCACGACGGGCAGGTGCGCGTCGATGAGGGCGATGGGCCCGTGTTTCATTTCGCCCGCGGGATAGCCCTCGGCGTGGATGTAGGAGATCTCCTTGAGCTTCAGCGCGCCCTCGAGGGCGACGGGATAGAGCGGGCCTCGTCCGAGGTAGAGGAAGTCGCGGGCCTCCTGCCAGGCCTGGGCCCACTTCTTCATCTGGGGTTCCAGCGCGAGGGCCCGCTCCAGGTGCGCGGGCAGCTCGCGGAGGCCCTGGACCAGCTCCGTCCGCCGCTTGGGCTCCAGGGTTCCCCTGGCCTCGCCCAGGCGCAGGGCCAGCATCAGCAGCACGGCGAGCTGGGTGGTGAAGGCCTTGGTGGAGGCCACGCCGATCTCGGGACCCGCGTGCGTGAGCAGCGTCGCGTCGCACTGGCGGGTGGCGGTGGATCCCTGGGCATTGCAGATGACGAGGGTCTTCGCGCCGCGGCCCGCGGCCTCCTTCAGCGCGGCCAGCGTGTCGGCCGTCTCGCCGCTCTGGGTGATGCCGAGGGCCAGCGTGCCTGGCTCCACCACGGGTTCGCGGTAGCGGAACTCCGAGGCGTAGTCGATGTCCGTGCCGATGCGCGCGAGCTGCTCCAGGTAGAACTTGCCGACGAGCCCCGCGTGCCAGCTCGTGCCGCAGGCGACGATGGTGACGCGCTTGAAGGCGCGCAGCTCCTCGTCGCTCCAGGGCAGTTCCAGGGGGATCGCCTCGCCGTCCAGGGGCAGGCGGTTCAGCAGCGTGTTCGAGAGGGCCTGGGGCTGCTCGAAGATCTCCTTCTGCATGAAGTGCTTGTAGCCCCCCTTCTCTGCCGCGACGGGGTCGTAGGGGATCACATGCACCTGCCGCGAGACGCTCTGGCCGTCGAGCCGGAAGAGCTCCGCGCCTCCGCGCGTGAGCACGGCGAGATCGCCGTCCTCCAGGAAGATCACGCGGCGCGTGTGGGGCAGGAGCGGCACGACATCGGAGGCCAGGAAGGTCTCCCCCTCGCTGAGGCCGATGCAGAGCGGAGGGCCGGAGCGGGCCGCGAGGATCCGGCCGGGATCGTCCGCGTGGAGGCAGGCGAGGGCGTAGATGCCCCGCACCTTGGCGACCGCGGCGAAGAAGGCGTCCTGGAAGGAGAGCCCGTCGCGGCGCATGAGGAGGGCCACCATCTGGGGGAAGCACTCGGTGTCCGTCTCGGAGGCGAAGGTGACGCCGGCCGCCTGCAGCTCGGCGCGGAGTTCCAGGAAGTTCTCGAAGATGCCGTTGTGGACCGCCACCACCTTGCCGTCCTGGCTGAGGTGCGGGTGGGCGTTCTCCTCCGTGGGCCTGCCGTGGGTGGCCCAGCGGGTGTGGCCGATGCCCAGGGGCGTGGCGTCCGAGCGGTCCACCTTGGCCGCGAGGTTCGAGAGCTTGCCGGAGGCGCGGACGAGGGTGAAAGCGCCCGTGCCCCGGGACAGGGCGATGCCCGCGCTGTCGTAGCCGCGGTACTCCAGGCTGCGCAGGCCGTCCACGAGGAGGGGCGCCGCGCCCTGGTCACCGATGTATCCGACGATGCCGCACATGTATGGGAATCTCCGCTCAAACCATCCGTTTGATGCAAGTTTTCACGATACGAGCGGCGATGCCGCTCTCCAAGGTGGTGCCCCCGCCACAGGGTGTGGCGGGGGTGATGCCGCGCCCTGAGGCGGGAGCGCCTCAGTCCTTCGCCCTCTTCGCGGCGGGAGCGTCCAGGGACGGGTGGATGAGGGGTGGACAGCAGACGGCATTCGGACGAGACTTGTCTCAGAAAATTCCGCTATTTTATATTTCACCCCTTATTTGGTCAGCCCTTTGGAGTTCCCAAATGCCTGTCCGGGTCAAGTTTGGGTTTTCCTGCCGCGGATGGGTGGCTGCCGCCTGCGCCCTTTGGGCCTTGCCTTCGCAGGCCGTTCAAGCGCCCCCACCGCAGCAGCCCACACCCGCCGCGCTCGCGGAGATGAGTCTCGAGGATCTGGCCAACATTGAGGTGACCTCGGTCTCCAAGACACCCGAAAAGCTGTCGGACGCGCCCGCAGCTGCCTTCGTGATCACCCGGGAGGACATCCGCCGTTCGGGAGCCACTACCATCGCGGAAGCGCTCCGCCTCGCGCCGAACTTGCAGGTGGCGCGGCAGAACTCCAACGCCTACGCCATCAGCGCTCGCGGTTTCCAGACCAACTTGGCTGACAAGCTGCTAGTGCTCATCGACGGGCGCAGCGTCTACACCCCCTTCTATTCCGGGACCTACTGGGATTCCCAGGATGTGATGCTGGAGGATGTGGACCGCATCGAGGTCATCAGCGGCCCGGGCGGCGCTTTATGGGGTTCCAACGCCGTCAACGGCGTCATCAACATCATCACCCGCAGCTCCAAGGACACCCAGGGTGCCCTGCTGACCGGCAGCGCCGGAAGCAAAGACCAGAGGGGCGCCGCGGCGATGCGCTATGGCGGGCGCTTCGCGGAAGATGGCGCCTACCGGATCTACGCCAAGTATTTCGAGGATGCCAGCACAGCCCTGG
>DATJFC010000353.1:0-2278 GCA_035495995.1 Holophagaceae bacterium | reverse complement strand
CGGGAAGAGGGCCTCCAGGTTGGGCCTGAGGGCTGCCTGTCCATCCCCGGCATCCGCGAGGTGCTGGAGCGCCCCATGAAGGTGTGGGTGAAGAACCGGAAGGCCGACGGCAGCTGGGGGGAGATCATGGGCGAGGAACTCCTGGCCCGCGCCTTCTGCCACGAGATCGACCACCTGCGCGGCCGGCTCTTCGTGGAGTACTTCGGCCCCGTGAAGCGCCAGGTCATCCAGCGCCGCTACCAGAAGCACTACCAGCCGGCCTGATGCCTCCGCGCATCGCCTTCCTCGGCACACCCGCCGTGGCCGTGCCCGTGCTGCGGGCGCTGGCGGAGGCGGTCCAGGTCGAGGCTGTTTTCTGCAACGCCGACAAGCCCACGGGGCGAGGGCGCCGGGTCGCGGCGCCGCCCGTGAAGGAGGCCGCGCTGGAGCTGGGACTTCCTGTCCACCAACCGCTCCGCTGGAAGGACCCCGGGACCCAGGCGCTCTGGGACGCGCTTGGGATCGACCTCGCCGTCGTCGTGGCCTACGGGCACATCCTGCCGGGCTGGATGCTGGATTCGCTGCCGCTGGGCGCCTGGAACCTGCACTTCTCGCTGCTGCCGCGCTGGCGCGGCGCGGCGCCGGTGAACCACGCGATTCTCGCGGGCGACGCGGAGACCGGCGTGGCGCTCATGCGCATCACGGCGGGACTCGACGAGGGCCCCGTGCTGGCGACGGCGAAACGGCCCATCGGTCCGGCTGACGATGCCGAGGGGCTGCTGGCGGCGCTGGCTGAGGACGCGGCTTCCTTGCTGCGCGTGAACCTCGCCGCGCTGCTGGACGGCTCGGCTCGCCCCGCGCCCCAGGCGGGCGAAGCCACCTACGCGGCGAAACTCTCGAGGGAGATGGCGAGGCTCGACCCGGCGAGGCCCGCCCTCGAGCTCCACCGGCAGGTGCGCGCGCTCCAGCCCTGGCCCGGCGCGGAGCTCGCGACGGAGCGCGGGAGCCTGAAGGTGGCGGCCGTGGGCGGCCTGCGCGCGTCGGACGACGCGCCCGGCACGCTGCGCTGGGACAAGGGCGGCGCCTGGCTCACCTGCGGCGGAGGCCAGGCCGTGGAGCTCCTCCGCCTCCAGCGTCCAGGCAAGCCCGTCCAGCCCGCGCTCCAGGCCTTGCAGCCCTTCGGGGCGGGCGGAGCGATCCGCTAGGCGGGCCGCCCGCTATTCGATTTTCGCCGCGACATCCCGGTACTCGGAGTCGAGGTCGTGCACGGCCCGGAATTCCTGCAGGGCCGCCGAGCGATCGCCCATCTGCAGGTACATCTCGCCGAGGTCGTAGCGCAGGCCGATGCTGTCCTCGGGCGGGAAGCCGGGGGCCTCGATGCCCTTGCGGAGCCAGGCCGTGGCCTCGTCCATGTTGCCGCGGGCCTGCTCGCAGATGCTCAGCATGGAGCAGCACTCCAGCGTCCGCTCGGGATCGCGGAGCACCTTCTTGAACTCGTCGATGGCGGGGTCGAGGAGCATCATCTCCTTGTAGGCGATGCCCAGGTTGTAGTGCGTGTCGTAGTCGTCGCCCTTGACCTGCTCTTCCACGCCCTGGCGGAAGGCGTCGAAGAGCTCGTCCACGCTCTGCACCTTGTCCACCACCTTGGTGGCGTCGTGCATCTCCTCGCCCTCGCCGCTGTCCACGAGCGCGCTGCCGAGGACATCCGTGAGGTCGAAGAAGGAGTTGGTGAAGTCGTCCTCGCCGAGGGCTTGAGCCTTGGAGCCATGGCCGAGCTTTTCGAGCTTCTCCTCCGCTTTCGCCATGCGGCCCGTGAGCTCGGGATGGCCGGGGAACTGGGTGAGGGCCGAGTCGATCTCGGCCTTGGCTTCCTCCGGGCTGCCGTAGTCCAGCTGGAAGTCGATGTCGGAAAGCAGGTCTTGCAGCTTTTCGGGGATCTCCATGCCCGCGGCCATGGGCATGTCCGGCTCCGCCATGGGGACGGTCTGCGGGATCGCGAACGGCATCGTGGGCGGAAGGAAGGGTTCCGGCACGAAGGGCATGGTGTCCGGCAGGGGCTCTTCGGGCACCGTGGGGACCGTGGAAGGCGTGAAGGTCAGATCGTCCGGGCTCAGGGCGAAGGGCTCTGGCGCCGCGGGGACCACGGGCTCCGGCATCGGCGGCACGGGCATGGTCGGCATGGCCGGGGGCGGCATGGGGATCGAGCCCATGGTCGGAGGCATGACGATGGCGGGAGGCGTGGGGGCGGAAGGGTTGAACCCGCCCACGGCCGGGGCCTGGTCCAGGTCGAGGGGGATGA
>DATJFC010000352.1:0-2125 GCA_035495995.1 Holophagaceae bacterium | reverse complement strand
AAGATCCCGCTCTCGCTGCTGCGGATCCGCCCGGGCCAGCGCGACCAGATGTGGGGCGTGAACTTCGGCCGCTCGGACCAGGGGCAGGTGCGGGAGACGACCCAATGGCAGGTGCCGCCCCGGGGCGAGAACGCCTTCGTGAGCCGCTTCCCCGACCTCGTGGGGATCGAGGATCTCAACCCCCAGCCCCGGCGCGAGCTCGCGCCCTACCTGAGCCTGCAGGACAAGTTCGCGACCGCCGCGAGCTACGACGACCGCGGCCTGCGCTGGGGGGCAGGCGGCGATGGCCACTTCGGGTTGGGTCCCGACGCGCAGGTGGATTTGAGCGCGCGTCCCGACTTCGGCCAGGTGGAAGTGGATCAGGCCGTGCTGAACCTCAGCACCGTGGAGACCTATCTGCCGGAGAAGCGGCCCTTCTTCCTGGACGGCGCCGACATCTTCCGCGTCAACGGCCCGACGCTCTTCTACAGCCGCCGCATCGGCGCGGGCGTGGCCGGTTACGCGGCCGCGCCGGGCGAGACGATCCTGGAAGAGCCTTCGGCCCAGGACATCGATGCCGCCGCCAAGTACACGGTGAAGACCGAGGACGGCCTCGGCTTCGGCGCCCTCGCCGCGCGCACGGCCGTCGCGGACGCGACGGTGCGCGAGGCGGACGGCGCCGTGATCCACCCGCAATTGGCGGGGCCGGACACGTTCGGCCTCCTCCGAGCCTCGCAGACGCTGGATGACCGCGGCAGCTACCTCGGCCTCTTCGCGGGCGCGCGCCAGCCCTCGGGCGCGGGAGACGAAGCTTCGCGCGTCGCCGCGGCGGACGGCACCTGGAAGAGCGAGGACCGCAGCGCCAAGCTCAGCTTCGCCCTCGACGGCAGCGCTTCGGGGACGGCGGACGCGATGGCGCGCGGCGCCTACGGGATGGTCTCCGGCTCGAAAAGCTGGGCCAGCGGATGGAACGCATCCGGCTCGCTGGAGGACGCGCAGCGCGGCTTCGACCCCAACGGCCTCGGCTACATGGGCCGCGCGGACTACCAATCCGCCAGCGCCTCCTTCAGCCGGAACTGGGACGCCACCGCGGGGCCCTTCCGCAACTGGGGTTGGGGCGGGTGGAGCAGCTTTTCGCGGGACCAGGCGGGCTTCGTCTTCGACCGTTCCCTGGGCCTGAACGGCCACACGGACTTCACGAACTTCTGGAGCCTCTGGGGCGGCACGAGCCTCAGCCTGCCCGCCTTCGATGACCAGGAATTGCGGGCCTTCGATGCGCCCGTGAAGAAATACCTGCGGCGCCCCGCGCGGCCCGGACTGAACATCGGCCTCGATACCGCCGCGAACCGGCCCTGGTATGGGCGCATCAGTCTCTCCCAGAACTGGAACGAGGGTGGGGCCAGCACCGGCGCGGACTTCTTCCAGAGCCTCAAGCCCGCGCCCGCCCTGGAGGTGCAGGTCGAGACGAGCGTGTCCCACGACGCGGGCACCCGCGCCTGGCTGGAGACCGTCGGCGACGCGCCCTCGCCGGTCCCCGGGCAGGCGCCGGGCACGCCGCTCACGGGCCTGCGGCGGCTGTCGGCGTTCAACCAGACCCTGCGCGTGTCCTACGCCTTCAGCCCCGCCTTCACCGTGCAGATGTTCAGCCAGTGGATGGAAGACGCCTACGACTACCGCGACCTCCGCGCCTACCTGGACGACTGGACGCTCCAACCCGCCTCCACCAGTGATCCGACGGCCTTCAACGACCGGCTCTGGACGCTGAACCTCATCACGCGCTGGGAGTTCCAGCCGGGTTCCGCGTTCTACCTCGTCTACACCCACGGCGCGAGCACCGACGCCCTCACCAGCGGCCGCGCCGCCCTGAGCCCCGTCGCCGACCTCTCCGCCCTCAACCACCAGCCCAGCGACGATGTCGTGCAGATGAAGCTGAGCTGGCTGTTCAGGTAAGGACTTCACCGCAGAGGCGCGGAGGGCGCAGAGGAGCCGACGGGCGCCGTACTCCGCGTCTCTGCGGTGAATCTAGCCGTTCCGCATCCATGCCAAGACACGGTCGGCGTCCGCTTCGGTGTGGAAGCCGTGGAAGGCGACGCGCAGGTAGCCTTCGCGGGCGGAGGCGAAGACGCCGCCGCGCATGCCTTTGTGG
>DATJFC010000351.1:0-3066 GCA_035495995.1 Holophagaceae bacterium | reverse complement strand
TGCGCCTTCATGAGGTCGCGGTTGAGGTCGAGGCCGCGCGCGTCTTCGCGGCGCCCCACGCCGGAGGCGGGGTTCGGCTGATGGCGGCGGATGGCCGGATCCATCGCGTCGGTGCCGTCGGCGTTGTAGGCGGGGCAGACGACGAGGTCCAGCTTCGCGCGCAGCTCCGGGTGCTTGCCCTGCAGCAGTTCGCGGAAGAGCTCCTGCATGGCCTCCTTGCCTTCCACTTCGCCGCCGTGGATGTTGGCGTTGAGGTAGACGCGCAGGGCGCCGGGCTTCGTCGCGGGCAGGCGCCAGGCCAGCAGGGGCTTGCCTGCCTCCGTCGCCGCGGGCGCGCCTTTGGGGTGATAGGGGATCAGATGCGCGTCCTTCGCGCGGAGCCCATCCATGAAGGCGCGGACCTGCGCCACGCTGCTCGTCGCCGCGTAACCCGTCTGTTCGGGCACGGTCTTGGGCCAGGGGCTCTGGGCCGCGAGGGACAACGCGAGGAGGGAGAAGGCGGCGCGTTTCATGACCGGAATCGTCGCACGGGCCAGCCCTCCGCGTGAGGCTTCAGGTCGCCGCTTGTTGAAACCTCAACCTCTTCGCCGCGGGGCAGGGCCCAGTCCGGATCGCCATGGCGCGACAGCGCCTCCCAGCGCTCGCCGCCAGCCGGCGTGCACATCCAGCGCTCGATCTTGCCCTTCTGCGGCTTCGGCACGCCGACGATGCGCGCGATGGGCGTGCGCACGGCGCCGTTCTTCTGCGCGAGCAGGTAGGCGAAGGAGAGCGCGCGGCGGTCCAGTCCCGCGGCCGCGTCCAGCGCCCGGAACCAGGGCGGCGGGTTCCAGGGCAGTTCGGCCACGCACCACTGGCGCGTCAGCGCGAGCATGGGGCAGCGGTCCGCGCAGGGGCAGGGGGCGAGGATCGCGTAGGGCGCCTCGCGCAGGTGGTCGCGCAGCTCCATGAGGCGCCGCGTCGTGCTCTGGAGCGCGGGCTCCAGGATGAGGATGCGGCCTCGAGGGCTGAGCCGCGCCTTGACGGCCTCGAGCAGATCGAGCTGGTCCCACTCGTGCAGCTCGTTCAGGACATGGCCGAGGATCACGAGGTCCGGCGTGCCATCGGGCAGGATGGGCAGCCGCTGGCGCTTGGTGTTGAGCTGGACGCCGAGCGGTTTTAGCCGCGCCTCGGCCCAGGCCAGGACTTCGGGCCGGAGGTCCGAAAGGTCGAAGATGGCATCCGGCATCAGCGTCGAGGCCGCCGCCGTGAGGACCCCGGGGCCGCCGCCGAGGTCCCATACGCGGCGCACGCCTTCGAAAGCCGCGGGCGTCTCCGCCATGATCGCCGCCAGCGCGTGGGCCTGGGCCCAGCCGTGATGGGCGAAGTAGGGCTCGAGGTTGGCGTGGGTGAAGTAGTCGCCGCTGGGCTCGCCCTCGATGCGGTTGAAGCGGTCCGAGAGCTTGCGCAGCTCGCCGCCCCAGCTCCCGGGAAGCGTCCCCTTGAGCTGGGGCAGCATCGCTTCCCAGCGCGCCCGGAGCGGGTCCAGCAGGACCGGGCCCGGCGCGATCACGCTACTTCACCAGGGCGGAAGCCGTGGGCGCGGCGGTCTTGGGCGCGAAGAGGTCCTTGTTGTAGACGACGAAGGTGGTGGCCATGAAGAGCAGGAGGGCCATCATGGCCGCGCCGCGCTTGCCCTTGGCGAGCGCCTTCGGCGCCATCTCCGCGCATGCGAGGAGGAAGAAGACGAGCAGCAGCTTGATGTGCAGGTAGTTGAAAGCGGCGAAGGGCTTGTCGCCCTGGCTCATCTTGAGGGCCAGCATGGCGATGCCGATGAGCACCGCGAGGCGGAAGCCCCAAGTGGCGGTGCGCTTCCAGACCGTGGCGGCGAGGCCCTGGAGGTCGGGGCGCTCGCTTTCGAAGCCCGATAGCAGCAGGGCGACGATGGCGCCGCCGCCGGCCATGGCCAGCACGAGGAAGTGGAACCACTTGAGCATGGACAGGGGGTCGATGGAGAGGAACGCGAGCGGCATGGAGACCTCGAGGTTGATTCGAGCTTAGAACGGCGCATCCGCCTTGGGTAGGCTAAGGGCGGAGGTTCCCATGTCCAAGCTCAAGGTCGCCGTCGTGGGCGTGGGTCATCTGGGGCAGCACCATGCGCGTCTCGCCGCGGCGTCGCCCCACGCGGAGCTGGTGGCGGTGGTGGATCCGGGCGAGGAACGGGGCCGCGAGATCGCGGCGAAACACGGCACGCGGTGGGTCGCCACCCTCGCGGAGATCCTGCCGGAGGTGGACGCCGTGCAGGTGGCCGCGCCCACGGGCCTCCATCACGCGCTGGGTCTGCAGGCCCTCGCCGCGGGCAGGCATGTGCTCATGGAGAAGCCGCTGGCGGCGACGCTCGCGGAAGGCGAGGCGCTGCTGAAGGCGCTGGGGGCGCAGCCCCGTTGCGTGGGCGCCGTGGGCCATCTCGAACGCTTCAACCCCGCCGTGAAGGCGTTGCGGGACCGGAATTTCAAGCCGCGCTTCCTGGAGGCCGTCCGCGTTTCGCCCTTTCCCATGCGCTCCATGGAAGTGGATGTCGTCATGGACGTGATGATCCACGACCTGGACTTGCTCCGCGCCCTCGTGGGGCGGCCGGTGAAGGATGTGGAGGCCGTGGGCGTGCCGGTGCTGACGCCCCACGCGGATCTGGTGAGCGCGCGCATCAAGTTCGAGGGCGGCGCCTTCGCGACGGTGACGGCGAGCCGCGTGGCCCAGAAGAAGGAGCGCACGCTCCGCGCCTTCGGCGACCGCGCCTACGCCAAGCTGGACTTCGCCGCCCAGAAGCTCGAGACCATGAACCTGGTGATGGGCCCGAACGGCCCCGAGATCGCCGCCGAGCAGGCGGACATCGAGCCCGGCGAGCCCCTGGCCCTGGAGCTGGAGGCCTTCTACGCCGCCTGCCTCGGCGAGGGCGACGAGGGCGTGAGCTGGGAGGAGGGCCTCGAGGCCATGCGCGTGGCGGACCTCGTCCAGAAGGCCGTGGAGTCGAGCCTCGCGGCGATGAAGTGAGCTTCCACGACCTCGCGTCCCTCGCGAAGCCGCTGGTGA
>DATJFC010000350.1:0-2521 GCA_035495995.1 Holophagaceae bacterium | reverse complement strand
GAGCCAAGCCAACGGCCCTGCCATCGAGGTGCGCCCCCAGGCGAGCACCAAGTACACGCTCACCGCGACGAACGCCGCCGGCGGCACGGTCAGCCGGGACCTCCTCGTCAAGGTGGTCCCGCCCCCGGCCATCAAGTCGCTTCAGGGGCAGGGCGCCATCGGCTTCGGCCAGGCCGTCACCGTCATCGGCCAGTTCAGCGGCGGCAAGGCGGAACTGAAACGCGGGAACGACGTGATCGCCTCCTCGGAGGACGGCTCCCTCCAAACCCAGGTCCCGAGCCTCAAAGAGGGCGACATCTTCACCCTCGTGGTCACCAACGAGGCGGGCGACAGCGTGGCCCGCACGCTCAATTTCAATTCCGCCCCGGCCGTGGCCGCTCCACAGAAGTGATCCCGCCGGGCCTCCGCTAGGCTGGAGGCATGGACGCACAGGGATTCGACGGAGCGCTGGTCTTCACAGGGGGCGGCACGGGCGGGCACTTCTTCCCCGCCGTGGCGCTGGCCGAAGGCGCCCGCGCCCGCTGGCCGGAGCGGCCCATCGCCTTCGTCGGGGCCGTGAGGGGGATCGAGGGCCGCAAATTGCCGGACAGCGGATGGCCTCACCTGCTTTTCGATGTGGAGGGGTTCCTCGGCCGCTCGCCCTTCAAGGCCGTGAAATCCGCTTGGAAGCTCATGCGCGCGAAGGCGGCGCTCACACGGATTTGGAAGCGGCACCGCCCCTGGGCCGTGGTGGGCACCGGCGGATACGGGGCCGCGCCGGCGCTGCTGGCGGCGAGATCCCTGGGCATCCCCTACTTCCTGCACGAAAGCAACGCCGCTCCCGGCGCCCTGGTGAAGCAGCTCTCGCCGGGAGCGGCCCGCGTGTGGTGCGGCATGGAGGCTCTCAAAGCCTTGCTGCCCGGAGCCGACTGCCTCCTGGCGGGGACGCCGGTGCGGGAGGCTTTCCGCCGGGCGTTCAAGCCCATCAAGGAGCTGCGCCGCCCTTTCCAGCTGCTGGTGCTGGGCGGCAGCGGCGGCGCCCGCGCGATCAACGACGGGATGATGGCCGCGGCGCCCGTCCTGCTTGAGCAGTTCCCGGACTGGACCCTTCTCCATCAGGCGGGGCCGAAGGAGTACGAACGCCTCAAGGATGCCCCCCGCCACGAGCGGCACGCGCTCGTGCCCTTCATCGAGGATGTGGCCGGGGCCATGGAAGCTTCAAGCCTCGTCCTCAGCCGCTCGGGCGCGTCCACCTGCGCCGAGCTGAAGGCCGCGGGCCGCGGCGCCATCCTCATCCCGCTGCCCACCAGCGCGAACAACCACCAGTTGCGCAACGCCGAGGCGATGGCGCGGGAGCACCGGGTCGTGCTCGTCCAGCAGCAGGCGAATCTCGCGGACCACATCGAGGCCCACTGCTTCAGCCACATGGGCAACGCCTACGCCCGGGTGCAGCTCGCCAAGCAGCCCGAGCCCAACCGCGCCGTGGAGATCTGCCTCGACGACCTGGACGAGGTGATGGGCCACGATTCACCGCAGATGCGCTGAGGGCGCAGAGAATCGGAGCAGTCGACCCTCTCCGCGTCCTCCGGGCCTCTGCGGTGAATGCCCTCTACGCGACCTGGCCGCTGCGGCGCGGGTCGAAGTCCAGTTTCGCGGCCTTGCACGCGGCGACGAAGCTGTGCCGGTCGTGGCAGTGGGTGTAGGCCTCCATGGGGTCCACCTTCTCGGCCTGGACCAGCTGGAGCAGGGCCTCGGCCTGGGTCACCTGGCCGTAGGCGCGCCCGCTCTTCATGGCCGCGGGGATCTTGCCGAGGTCCCATTTCCGCAGCGCGGTCTGGACATCGGGCGAGTTGAAGACGGTCTCGAAGGCGGCGATGCGCCCGCCGCCGGAACGCGGAATCAACGCCTGGTGGGCCACCGCCTTCAGGCCCGTGGCGAGCAGGGCGCGGACGAGGTGCTGGGTCTCCGGCGGCTGGCGGTCCACGAGGCGCTCCAAGGCCCCGAGGGCGGACGGAGCCTCGACCACGATGATGACGAGACGGCCCGAGATGCCCGCTTCGAGCACTTGCAGGGCGGTGGAGCCTTCGCGCACGGCGTCCAAGGCGAGCACATCCGGCGCCTGGCGCAGCGCGGCCCGGAGGGCGCGCCGCTGGTCCGCGCCATCGCCGCCGGTCTCGCGCTGGCGCACGACCGAGCCCGCGGGCGGGATCCTGAATTCCAGCGAATCCTCGACGGAGATGATGAAGCCGCTGCGCTTCTGGGCCGCGCGGCGGAGCAGGGCGGCCAGCGTCGTGCTCCGGCCCGAGCCCGGCGTGCCGGTGAGGAGCACGAGCCCCTTGGGGATGTCCGCCAGCTCGAGAACGGCCTCTGGAAGCGCCAGCACCTCGTCGTCGGGGATCTGCTCGGGCACGACGCGGATGGCCGCGGAGGGGCCGTCCAGGTCCCGGGAGATGCTCACGCGCAGACGGAGGCCGCGGATCTCGTCCCGGTGGGAGAAATCGGCGTGGCCGTGCTCGTGGAAGGCCTTCCAGTGCCGTGCCGG
>DATJFC010000349.1:0-4424 GCA_035495995.1 Holophagaceae bacterium | reverse complement strand
TGAGAGGTCGTCCTCGATCCCCTGCATGGCCACCCGGTTGTCGCGCTGGGCCTTCACCGACTCGTTCGCCGCCGAGAAGCCCTGGATGGCGGACCCGTAGATGCGAAGCATGCCCGCCATCAGGAGCGAGATGAACACGAGGGCGACGAGCAACTCCACCATGGAGAAGCCTGCGATGCGGGGGCGTCGGGTCTTGGGCATGGGGACCTCAGTAGCGCATGTAGCGGCTGACGCTGATGTAGTGGGCCTTAGTGGTGACGACGCCGGTCGTGTCGTTCTTCACGGCGTCGTTCCACTGGACATTCACGACCACTTCGGACCCAGTCGTGAGGCTCGTGCTCACAGGGACGAGCGCGGACTTGGGGGCGCGGCGGACCCAGGTGACGGTGTATACCGGGGTCGTGGTGGTGGGCTGCCCCTGGAGGTCGAAGGCCGTGTCTCCGGTCGCGGGATCGGCGTAGCTGTTGCTGTTGTCGTCCGTCGCGTTCGCGAGCAGGGCCGACGCCGGGATGGCGGAGCTGCTCAGGCGCAGCGTGGCGCTCAGCCGGCCGTCCAGCGCGAGGCGGTCCAGCACGCTGTCCGCCAGGTTGGCCGCGGCGTCGCGGGTCCGGCTGCCGCCGAATCCGCGGATGGCGACGGCGGAAAGGGCGGCGAGGCCGAGGAGGCCGACGCCCAGGATCACCGCGACGAAGAGGAATTCCACCATGGAGAAGCCGGCGGAGGAGTTGGGGCGGGGCGAACGGATCGGGAGGTTCATAGACGCTGCCAGGGCTTGGTGGAATCGCTGCTCTTGGTTTTGATGAAGGCGAGGAGGCCGTTGGTCTGGGAGGCGAGGATCAGCCCGACCGGCAGGTCCGTCCCGACGGTCCCGCTCCGGGTGCCCACGATGGGCACATAGAAGTCGACGCTGGGGCGGCCGTCCGACTTGAAGTAGGCCGTCGCCGGCGAGACTGGCGACACTCCCCCCGTGAACAGGTTGTTGGAGGTGGAGCTCCAGAAAGAGGAGGGCTCGATGGTCTTGAGGATGGTGTCGGATCCCGGCGCGGGGCTAGGAGAAGCGGTAGAGAACTGGCCCGAGGCGGCGTCGCCCACCTGGGCGTAGCGGCTCAGCGCCGTGTCGATGACCAGGCTGCCCATGACGGGGTTGGCCGTCGTGGTTCCAGGCCCCTTGGTCAGATCGTCGCTGCCATCAGCGTTCTGGACGAAAAATCCGTACTCCAGCTTGAGTGTGCTGCCCGGCTCGGTGCCGCTGGTCTGGAGCGCCACATTGCGTCCGGAGTTCCGGGCGAGGTTCTGAGCCGCCTGGAGCAGGCCGTAGACATCGTTCGTCACGCCCCGTACCGCCGTGGAGGGCCGGCTGATCGAAAAATCCAAGCCGACGCCCACCAGGATGCCGACGATGGCCAGCACCACCAGCAGCTCGATGAGCGTCAAGCCTGCTTGACGGGATCTCATGTGCATGAGGACCTCGGAGTAAAGGGTGGGGGGGGCACCAGATCTCAACCAGAACTTTTATGAACCTGAAGCTGCTTCATTTATACGCCTGACGGGAGGCCTGTCACGGATTTCTGGCGAGAAGTGTATACTTTTTAATCATACCATAAAACTCTGCGGATCCCGATCCAAGCTCTGGCCGCCGCCGGCCGGGAGAGGCGCCACTCTCAAGGCTTCGCCGATGGCTTCACGACGCGGGGATTTCACCAGGAGCTGGAACCGCCAGCGGCCTTTGAGGCGGGCGACCGGGGCCTCCAAAGGGCCCAGGATCCGCAAGCCCGGCACGCGGGCCAGGCGGGCCCTGATGGACTCGAGGGCTTCTCGCGCCGCCTGGGGTTCTTCAGACTCCGCGCGGTAAAGCGCCAGGGCCGCGAAGGGCGGGTAGGCGAGGGCCTCCCGGTAGGGCAGCTCCGTGGCGGCGAAACCTTCGAAATCCTGGTCCATGGCGTGCCGGATGGCTGGATGGTCCGGAGCGTAGGTCTGGAGGATGACGCGGCCGGGCCGGTCGCCGCGGCCCGCGCGGCCGGCGACCTGCGTGAGCAATTGGAAGGTGCGCTCCGCGGCGCGGAAGTCCGGGATCTTGAGGCCCTGGTCCGCGCCGAGGATGCCGACGAGCGTGAGCTTGGGGAAGGTGTGGCCCTTCGCGAGCATCTGGGTGCCGACGAGAAGATCCACCTCTCCGTGCTCCGCCGCGAGCAGCGCGGCCTCCAGCGCGCCGCGCCGCGCGGTGGTGTCGCGGTCGAGCCGCAGGATGCGGGCGCTGGGGAACATCGCCGCGAGCTCTTCCTCGATGCGCTCGGTGCCTTCGCCCACGCCCCGCAGATGCGCCTCGCCGCAGAAGGGGCACGCTTCGGGCGGCGCGGCCTCATGGCCGCAGAGGTGGCATTTCAGCCGGTGCGCGGCGCGATGGAAGGTGAGGCTCACGGAGCAGTGCGGGCAATCCAGGGCCTGTCCGCAGGCGCGGCACATCCAGAACGCCTCGTAGCCCCGCCGGTTCAGGAGGAGCATGGCCTGCTCGCCCTTCGCCAGCGTGGCGCGGATGCCCTCCACCAGCTGCGGTGAGAAGAGCACCTTCTTGCGGACGGCCTTGTACGCTTCGCGCAGATCGACGACTTCGACCGTGGGCATGGTGACGCCCGCGGGCCGCTCCCTGAGACGCAGCAGCTTGTAGCGGCCCCCCTGGGCCGCGTGCCAGCTTTCCAGCGAAGGCGTCGCGGAGCCGAGCACGACGGGGCAGTCCTCGATCTGCGCCCGCTTGATGGCGAGGTCCCGGGCCTGGATGCGCGGATGCTCTTCCGACTTGTAGGAGCCCTCGTGCTCCTCGTCCACGATGACGAGGCCGATGTTCCGCAGCGGGGCCATCACCGCGTTGCGCACGCCGACGAAGAGGTCCGCGCCGTCCTGCAGCAGGCGCACCACGTCCGCCTGTTTCTCCGTCGCGTTCAGTCCCGCGTGGCCCACGGCGACGCGGCCCGGGAAGCGCGCCTCCAGCCGCGCCAGGAGCCGAGGCGTGAGGCCGATCTCCGGCACGAGCCAGAGCACGCGCCTGCCGCGGTCGAGCGCGCGCCCCGCCAGATCCAGGTAGACCTCCGTCTTGCCGGAGCCCGTCACGCCGTACAGCAGATGGGCGTGGAAGGCGCCGAGATCCACCGCTTCCGCCGCGATCCGCTGCTCGGCGTTGAGCATCACCTGGCGGTCCGCGCCCGCTTCCCGCCGCTGGGAAAGCGGATCGATGCGTTTGAGCCGCTCGACGAGGCCGTGGCGCTCCAGGGTGCCGAGGACCGCGCCGGTCACCCGCGCGATGCGGAGCAGCTCGGCCTCCATCAACGCGCCATCGGCGTCTTCCAGCGCCAGCAGCACCCGCGCCTGCTGCTCGGTGACGCGGGGGGGATGCGGAACCGCCGTGCGCCGCACTTCCACGAGTCCCGCGCCGCGCAGGTCCTCGCGATGCATGAGCGTCGGCAGCGCGAGCCGGCCCGCGTGCCAGGCCTCGCCCAGCGCCGTGAGTTCGGACCAGGCCCCCGCCTCGCGCAGCTCCGCGAGGCTGCGGCCCCCCGGCCCCGCGGTCTCCCAGCGTGGCTGCAGCGCCTGCGGCAGGCTCAAGGGCAGCAGGTGGGCCTCGGTCACGCCGTAATAGCGCGAGGCGAAGGCGGCGAGCTCCCGTAGCTTCGGCGGCAGGAGCGGGAAGGGATCCAGGATGTCGTCGACGGGCCTGAGTTTCGCGGCGGGCGGGGACGGATCCGGGCCGAGCACGAGGCCCACCGCGGAGGCGTTCCGCACCCGCACCTTCACGCGGACGCCGGGCGGCAATCCCTCCGGCGCCAGATAGGTCAGCGGAGGCAGGGGCCGGTTCAGCGCGACGCGGGTGGGGACGAGAGTCATGGGCGGACCGCTAGACTATCAAGATGCTGATCCTCGGCCTGGAAAGCTCCTGCGATGACTGCTCCGCCGCGGTGGTGGAGGAGACCGCGCGCGGACCGGTCTTGAAGTCGCTGGTGCGCCGCAGCCAGGACGCCCTGCACGGGCCCTTCGGCGGCGTGGTGCCGGAGCTCGCGGCCCGGGAGCACCTGCTCCAGGTGCGCGGCACAATCCAGGAGGCGCTGGGGGCGGCGGGCGCGAAGGTGGCGGATCTCGACCGCGTCGCCGTCACGCGCGGGCCGGGCCTCGTGGGCAGCCTCCTCTGCGGTTTCAGCGCGGGCAAGGCGCTGGCCTGGCGGGAGAACATCCCCTGGGTGGGCGTGCATCACCTCCTGGGCCATCTCAACGCCGCGCGTTTCGCGAATCCGGATCTGCCCTTCCCGGCCCTGGCGCTGCTGGTGAGCGGCGGGCACACGCATCTCTACTTCGCGAAAGATTGGACCCACCTCGAACTGCTGCGGAAGACCCGCGACGACGCCGCGGGCGAGGCTTTCGACAAGGCCGCGCGGGTG
>DATJFC010000348.1:0-15312 GCA_035495995.1 Holophagaceae bacterium | reverse complement strand
GACCCGCGCTCAGGGAACTGGGGCGCGCCCTTCCGGAGCTGCGCGTCGCGCCCTTCCGTTCGACGGAATGGCAGGAGGCCCTGGCGGAGGCCGAGGCGCTGGTGGTGCTCCTCTCCGAGCCGCTCACGGAGGCGGACCTCGCCAAAGCTCCGCGCCTGAAGGCCATCGGCACATACAGCGTGGGAACCGACCACCTCCCGCTGGCCGCCTGCGCCGCCCGGGGCATCCGAGTCGTCGGCACGCCTGGCGTGCTCACGGACGCCACCGCCGATCTCGCGCTGGCGCTGCTCCTGGCCGTCACGCGGCGCCTCGCGGAGGGCGAGCGCCTGGCGCGGTCCGGGCGCTGGACAGGCTGGGCTCCGGACCAGCTGCTGGGCATGGGGCTCGCGGGCAAGGTCTGCGGCATCCTCGGCGCCGGCGCCATCGGCAAGGCCTTCGCGCGCCGCGCGTGGGCCCTCGGCATGCAGCCGATCTTCTGGGACCGTGAAGGGCGGAGCGGCAGCGTCTCTTTCGGCGTCTGCGACGGTCCGCGGGTGCCGCTGCCGAAGCTGCTGGAATCCAGCGCCGTGGTGAGCCTGCACTGCCCGCTGACCTCCGAGACGGAAGGCCTTCTGGGGCTCAAAGAGCTGGAGCGGCTTCCGAAGGGGGCCGTCCTCATCAACACCGCGCGCGGCGGCATCCTCGACGAGCCCGCCGCCATCGCGCTGCTTCGCGCGGGCCATCTGGGCGGCGTGGGGCTCGATGTCTACGCCGGCGAGCCCAAGCTCCACCCGGCCTGGCTCGACGCGCCGCGCACGGTGCTGCTGCCCCATCTGGGGTCCGCCACCGCTGAAACGCGCGGCGCCATGGCGCGCCTGCTCTGCGAAGGCATCGCGGAAGCGCTCGCCGCATCCTGATCTTCTCTCCGGGTGTAAGCTGGACCTCTTTCCCGAGGTGTTCCATGGCGCGCAGCTGGGTGAGGCTCCTCGACCCGAGGCTCGCGGCCCTGCAGGACCGCGCTGGGGACCGGATCGCGCTGGCTCGCGCGCTCAACGCCCGCGCCCGATACCGCGAAGCGGCCGAAGTGCTCGACCTGCTCATCGCTGAGCGCCGCGGGGACGCGGAGGCCTGGTTCGAGCGCGTGCTCAGCCTCGGCGACAGGTTCCGACCGGAAGAGGGCGGCGAGCTCCTGGTGCAGCTCGAAAGCCTCATCGTGGAGACGCCGAACCACGCCGCCTTGCAGCGCGATCTCGGTTTCATCCGCCTCAAGCTCGACGACATGGACGGCGCGGAGATCGCGCTCCGCCATTCGCTGGACCTCGACGGCACGGACGCGAAAACCCTCGAATTGCGGGGGCTGCTCCACCTCCATCTCGATGAGGCCAGCGAGGCCAAAGCCTGGTTCCTCAAGGCTCTCAGCCTCCAGCCCAGGGACCCGCGCTGCCTGCGCCTCCTGGCGCTCGCCATGGACCGGCTGGAGGACCCCTCCGGCGCCGAATCCCAGCTGACGGCCGCCCTGGAATGCGACCCTGACCACTACTGGAGCTGGCATTCCCTCGGGGAGCTCCTGATGTCCCGCGGCCGGCTGCAGGAAGGCCTGCGCTGCGTCCACCGCGCCCGCGCGCTCAATGTCGACGACCCCGCCAGCTACTTCATCGTCGCGGAGATCCTCGCCGAGCACGGCCACCTCGACATCGCAGAGGGCCACCTGCACGCCCTCATCCTCATGTCGCCCGAGGCCCAAGTGCTTTCGGAGGCACAGGCCCTGCTGGGTGAATTCAAGCGGGACACCGGGGACATGGAAGCCGCCATCTCCTACTTCACGCTGGCCTCCGAGACGGACCGCGAATCGCCCGCGCCCTGGATGGCCCTCGGCGACCTCGCGCGCGAAGACGGGCGCTGGAGCGACGCCGCGCGATGCTACCAGGAAGGCCTGGCCCGGGATCCCGGAGCGGCCGACATGCATGTCCAGCTCGGCTACATGCAGGTGGAACTCGATCAGCGGCGGGAAGGCGAGCAATCCTTCCTCCGCGCCCTGGAAGAGGATCCCCGCGAATACAGCGCCTATCTCGGCTTGGCGGAGATCCGCCGGCAAGAGGGGCGGGCCGAGGACCAGTCGCGCATGGTGCAGGAGGCGATGGCCCTCGCGCCGGATGATCCCGATGTGTGGAACGCCCAAGGCGTGGCCTTCGAGACCCTGGGGCGCTTCGAAGAGGCCACCGTGGCTTACGAGCAGGCGCTCCGGGCGGACTCCTGCCACCGTAAAGCCGCCAACAACCTCGGGTTCGTCCTCGAGAAACGGATGGAGGCGGGCGAGTCCGGCCTCCAGGACCGCGCCCGCGACGCGTGGAAGCGCCGCCTGCTCATCTGCCGCGACGAGGGGCAGAGCCTGCGGATGGCCATGGAACACCTCAGCCGCCTCGGCGTCGAGGAAAGCACCATCCGCCGCTGGCTCAACCGGGAGGTCCTGGAAGACGTGGTGGAGCACTGAATCTGGGCGGAATCGGGTGCTGGCGCGAGATTGTCACGCACGCGTCATGCACCCGTCGCACACGGCCCGGAAACGGTCTGCACACGGCATGTGGAAAAGCCTGCGGAATTCGGCCTTCCCAACCCCTTGGACCCGCTTAGAGCCTGATGCCAGGGTCATTGCACCGTTCCTCGTGCAGTATCCACATCAAACAATTGCAATACTTAGAACGATGACTCCTGCAATGGCGCGGCTTCGAGGAACCTGTAAGCTTTCCACAATTTCCGCTTTCTTTCGCCTTGACGCCCAAAAAGGCTTGAAGACCAAGGGAAATGAGTCGAAAACCCAATAATGACGCGGGTTTGATCGAGTCAAGCCGCGCCGGGCCGCGTCCAGCCTTGGATCCCGTCACACGGGCGTCACAACAGGTGGTCAACCGGGGAAAAACCGGCATGATCCAGGATTCAGACGAGCTGCTCGGCCTCTCTCAACTGGACACTCACGAGTTTCGAGCAGCCGGGCTCTTCCTGCGTGACGCCATAGAGCGTGTCGGCGGCCATCATCGTCGGCTTCTGGTGCGTGATGACGATGAACTGGGTATCGACCTTCATCTTCTGGAGCAGGCGCGCGATGCGGTCCACATTCGCCTCGTCCAGGGGGGCGTCGATCTCGTCGAGCACGCAGAAAGGCGAGGGCTTGAAATGGAAGATCGCGATGAGGAGGCTGATGGCCACCAGCGCCTTCTCGCCGCCGGAGAGCAGGCTGAGCGATTTGGGCGTCTTGCCGGGCGGCTGCGCCGTGATCTCGATGCCGCATTCGAGCAGATCCTTGGGGTCCTGCAAGGACAAGCTCGCCGTGCCGCCGTTGAAGACTTCGCGGAAGACCTCCTGGAACTTGGCGTTGATGAAGTCGAAGGCTTCCTGGAACCGCTGCTCGCTCGTCTCGTTGATCTCGGAGATGGTCTTCTCCAGGTTCTCGATGGCCTGGATCACATCGCCCCGCTGCTGGCCCATGAACTCGAGCCGCTCCTCGGCCTCGGACAGCTCCTGGATCGCCAGCGGGTTCACGCCGCCGAGGTCCAGGCGCTTGCCCTGCAACTCGGAAAGCCGCGTCTGGTGCACGAGCTCGCCCTCGTCCGACCAGGCCGCGCGCTCCTGGTCCGAGATGGAGGAGAGGAAGGCGGGCACCTCGAGGCCCAGGGCCAGCTCGACCTCCTTGCCCAGGGCCTCCATGGAGCCCTGGATCTGGGCCCCGCGGATGAGGCACTCCTGATGGTGGGCCCGGGCGTTCTCTAAGGCCTCCTGCAGCTCGCGGCCGTTCCGCTCCTGGACCCGGAGATGTTCCGCGGCGTCCTCGATCAGGGGCTGGGCCTCCTGCATCTGGGCCTGGAGGGTCGAGCGCTCCTGGAGCTGCTTCTGGGTCTCCGCCTCCAGCTCCTGCAGGCGCGATTCCGCGAGGCCGGCCTTCTCGCCCTGCTCCCGGGACTCCAATTCGAGACGCTGCCGCTCGGCGTCCACGTCGAAGCGGCTGCGCTGGTGCATCTGGAGCTGGCGCTGGAGCGCGTCCTTCTCCGCCCAGGCTGAATCGCGGACACGGGCCACTTCGAGGCGCGCCTCGCGGCGGCCGTCCAATTCCGACTGCTTGCCACGGACGAGGGTATCGGCCTCGCCGAGAGCCTGGTCGAGCTCGATGTCGGCGGCCTCTTCGGGATGCTCCTCGATCTCCCGGAGCAGGCCCTGGAGCCGCTTGATCTCCGTCTCGATCTGCTCCCACAAGGCGTCGGCGCGCTCCTGGGCCGCGCTGATCTCGGCCAGCTGGGCTTCGCAGGAGGAGAGCTGGGCCCGGCTCTGGTCGCGGCGCAGACGCGAGATCCGCAAGTCCTCCTCGATCTCGCGCAGCCGGTCATGAGCCTCCCGGGCGCCCAGCGTGTCGCGCTTGTGGCGCTCCTCCACCTCTTCCAGAGCGGTGATGAGGGATTCGCGGCGGGCCTTGGCCTCATCCAGCTCGGAACGGAGCTTCAGCGGAGAGGCCGCGGGCGCCGCGGCGCCCACCTGCACCGGCCCGTAAGGCAGCTTGACGAAGGCGGGGCTGACGAAACCGAGGTCCACATGCTTCGCGGCCAACGCGGGCAGCTCTTCATCGGAGCAGCGGAAGGTGCGGTCGATGAGGGCGCGCAGCGGCGTGGCGGAGCCGACCCAGCGCACGCCCAGGCGCAGCGGCTCGCAGCGCATCGGCGCGGCGGGCGAATGCGCGTCCGTGTCCGGCGCCAGCAGCAGCTGGCCCGGGGCTTCCTTCGCGAAGAGGAGATCCGCGGTCTCGCAGGCGGCGGTCTGGAGCCAGGCGCCGAGGATCCGCTCCAGCGCCGGCCGGTAGGGCTCGTCCACACGGAGGAGGTCGGACATGAGGGCGACTTTCTTCCCCTGCTCCGAGAGCCAGCCCAGGCCCTTGCGGATCTCGAGGCTGCCCGCGGACTGGGCCAGCAAGTCTGTGAGGTGGCGCGCCTGCCGCTCCATCGCCTCCAGCTCGGACTGGGTGCGGTGCAGGTCCTGCGTCAGGGCGCGGGTGGCCTCTTCCAGCTCGTGCACGCGGCGGCGCTGGGAAGCGACGGCCTCGTCGCCCTGTTCGACCTGGGATTCCTGGCCCTCGAGCATGCCCTTCAGCTTCGACGACTCGATCTGGAGGCTCTCCAGGCGCGGAGCGCGGACGGACTCTTCATGGTTGAGGGCCTCCAGCCGGCCTTCGAGCTGGGCGATCTGGGAATGGAAGGCGAGACGCTGCTTCTGCCTGACCTGGGCGGCCTGGACCGCGTCGGCCTTCCGGCGGCGGAGCTCGTGATGGGCGGCTTCCTCGTGGCGCAGCGCGCCCTGGGCGAGGGCCACGGCCTCCTCGGATTCGGCGAGCAGCGCCTCCTTCGCCTCAAGCGCCGACGAGGCGAGCGCGAGCTGCGCCTCCAGCGCGGCGAGGGCCTGGGAGCCTTCTTCCAGGCGGCGGGCCAGCTCTTCCATGCGCTCGGCGGCGCGGGACTGCTGCTCCTGGCCTTCCCGGCGGCGCTCCATCTGGAAGCCGCGCTCCTGCTCGTTCAGCGTGAGCCGCTGGTCGAGGCCCAGCACCTGTCGCGAGCGGCGTCCCTGGGCCTGCTCCAGCTCGTCGAGGTGCAGGCGCAGATGCTCCACTTCTGAAGCCTTCTCCGAGGCCTGGGCGGTCAGCTCGCCGACGCGGCGCTCCATCTGGTCGAGCTGGTCCAGCAGGGCCTGCTTGGCGCGGGCCAGCTCCTCGGTCTTGCCAGCGAGGAGCACCCGCTGCGTCGCCTTGAGCTCCGCGTCCAGCTCGGCGGCGCGCTTGGCCTTGGCGGCTTGCCGGCGCAGGGAATCCATCTGCTTGTTCAGCTCGTGGAGGATGTCCTCCAGCCGCTGCAGGTTCGACTTGGTCTCGTCGAGCCGCTTCTCGGCCTCCTGCCGCCGCAGCTTGTAGCGCGTGATGCCCGCGGCCTCCTCCAGCAGCGAGCGCCGGTCTTTGGGCTTGCTGCTGAGGATGAGGTCGATCTGGCCCTGCTGGATGAAGGTGTAGCCGCGGGTGCCGAGCCCGGTGTCGAGCAGCAGGTCCTGCACATCCTTCAGCCGGGCTTCCCGGCCGTTGATGCGGTATTCGCTGCCCGTGTCGCGGTAGAGGCGGCGCGTGAGCACCACTTCCTTCGACGCGCCCGGCAACGCGGGGTCCGGCATCTCGAGCGTGAGCTTCACCTCCGCCATGCCCATGGGCTTGCGCTGGCCCGCGCCGGCGAAGATCACATCGGACATCTCGGCGCCGCGCAGGAGGCTGGCCCGCTGCTCGCCCAGCACCCAGGCCAGGCTGTCGGAGATGTTCGATTTGCCGCAGCCGTTGGGCCCCACGACGGCCGTCATGCCGACCGGGAAGGCCAGCTTCTGCGGGTCGGCGAAGGACTTGAAGCCGTGGAGTTCGAGGGAGACGAGACGCAAAGGGTTCTGAGGCTCCAACGGGAACGAAGAGTCTCCTCACTTCATACCATGCGGGAGTGCCCAGCACATCGGCTTTGGGAGTCCAGGCCGGTGCCGCTAGAATCAGAGGTTTCCCCAGACCGCCGGAGCCCCATGCCGCCCCTTCCAGAGACCATGCGCTTCCTTGGCCGAGGCTGGTGGTGGCTCCACATCCTGGGGGGCCTGGCCATCTTCTGCTACGGCTGGTACTTCGGGCAGAATCGCGCGGAACGGAAGTTCGCCCGCCTCATCCAGGAGCGGGACCAGGAACGCGGAGCGGGATCATGACCCTCGGCCGCCGCCGCCACCGCTCCTTGCTCTGGATGGAAAACCACCGCCTCGTGGCGGGCCCCCACCGCCGGACCCTTCAAGGCCCGCCCATCGAAGACGACCTGGCCCAGGCTCTGGCGGCCCAGCCCGAAGGCCCCGCTGTGTGGGTGGTGGACGACCTTTGGGCCCCCGCCCTCCTGGCTCGCGACATCGCGGAGCTGCCTTCCGGCGGCGAGGCCCGGGACGCCTTCTTCCGCTGGCGCTTCCAGCAGGCCTTCGGAACCGAGACGCCCTGGTCCGTGCAGGCCGCCCAGCTCGAGGACGGGCCCTGGCTGCTCAACGGGATGCCGGAAGCGACCCGCGACGCGTGGGTGGCCTTGGCCCAGCACCTGAACCATCCCATCGCCTCCCTGCAGCCGCGCTGGCTCTGGCTCTTCAACCGCCTCGCGCCCGCCCTCGACGCTCCAGGCATGCTGCTCTCCCTCAGCCGGGCCGGGAACGGCAAGTACGCCGGCACGCTCGCCGCCTGGGGGCGGGGCCTCTGCCTCCTGCGCCAGTGGGAAGAAGCGCTGGCGCCCGAGGCCTGGAACGAGGAGCGCCTCGCCCCCAGCTCCGCTTTCCTCCAGCGCGAATCCAAGAGCCCCCAGTCGGTGCACATCTGGGGCGTCGAAGGTCCTTGGCCCCAGATGGGGCTCCCCGTCCACCGCCTCGACGACAGCCTCCTGGCCGAGGCGGAGGAGGTGGCCTGATGGCGGTGCAGCCCATCAAGCTCAGCCTCGTCCCGGAACCCTCGCTCTGGCGCGCGCGGCACCTCGCCGTCGGCTGGGCCGCCCTCGCGCTCGGCGCCGTCGTCTTCTTCGGCGCCGCGGGCTACACGGCCTGGAGCTACCATCGCGCCAGCCAGGCCGGTCAGGCCGCCGTGAACGCGGACGCCCAGACCCGCTTCGCCGCCACGCAGGAGCGCCAGCTCCTTGACCGGCTGCAGCAGATCGATGTGGACCAGGAGCTGCCCCGGTGGCGCCTGGCCGAACGCATCCTCTCCGAGCGCGCCGCGCCCTGGTCCCGTCTCGCCGCGGAGCTGGAGCAATGCCTCGTGGACGGCAGCCGCGTGAAGAATGTCGAGCGCGCCCGCGCTGCGGACCAGGCGCTCCTGTTGAAAGTCAAAGCCGAGGCCCGCACCCGCGAAGCCGAAGCCGGGTTCATCGAGGCCCTGCGGAAAGACCCGGTCTTCACGCAGGTGGCGCTGGAGCGCGAAGCGCAAGAGCCGGGCGGGGGATGGGAGTTCGACCTCAGCCTGCCGGTCGCGCCCCTGCCGCCGCCGTTCGTGGCCGCAAGCGCGCCGAAAGCGAGCGAGCCGGGCGGCGCCCCGGCGCCTTCTTCCAAACCGCTGAAGCCGGCCGTGACGCGGGCCCTCCCGCCGCCCCGCCCCGCCCCGGCCGCTCCGCTCCAGGGGCCGCGCCCCGCGCCCGCGGTCGTGCGGCGGCCCCAGCGGGGAGTCCGCCCATGAGCGCCCTTCTGAGCCGCACCCTCCGGGCCAGCCGTGGCCGGCTCATCGCCGGCGGCATCCTGATGGTCCTCGCCATCGCCGTGGCGGTCTTCCTCCTGCCCGACGCCTCCACGACCTTGGACCAGAAACTCAAAGCCAAGGCCGCCGCCGAGATGGCGCGGGACCGCCAGAAGGAGCGGCTCGCCGAACTCCAGCGGCTCGCCGACCGCATCGCGCGCGGCCAGCAGACCCTCGCGGATCTGGAAGCCCGCCTGCCCCAGGGCAGCGCGGGCGAGCTGCAGTGGCAGCTCAGCGGCGTGCTCCACGATCTTTCGACCAAGGCCGGCGTCCAGCTCCAGTCGGTGAAGTACGGACAGCCTTCCAAGGAAGAATCGAAGGGGACGGGACTGGAAGCCATGCAGGTGGAGTTCACCGTCTCGGGCCTCTATCCCAACATCAAGACCTTCATGCGCGACCTTGAAGGCTCCGGCCTGCCTTTCGCGGTGGAGGACGCCCGCCTGGAGGAAAGCCCCGAGGGTGCCCGCATCACGGGCACGCTGCGGGCCTTCCGCAAGCCTCCGGCCCCGGAAGCGGGGGATGACGCATGAGCGGCGGATCCGTGGATCTCAAGACCTTCCTCCAGGAGCTGAAGTCCAACCGGCGCACCCAGGCCGCGCTCGGCGCCTTCGTCCTCGTGCTGGGCTGGATGGTCTGGACCCTCGGCGGGGACGACGCGCCCAAGCGCAAGACCGTGGCCGCCGCCGCGGCGCCCAGCGGTTCGCTGGATCCGCGCCAGGTGCAGTCCCTCAAGCGGCTTCCCGACCTCGCGGCCCTCGACAAGGCCGGCGAACTCCCCCCGGTCCCGAAGCTGGTGCGGGACCTCTTCGTCTACGACGCGCCCAAGCCGCCGCCGCCGCCGCAGAAACCGCCTCCGCCCCCTCCGCCCCCGACGCCGGAGCAGGTGGAGCAGCAGCGCATCGCCCAGGAGAAGCAGTCCGAGCTGGCCCTCATCAATCAGGGGCTGAAGTACCTGGGGTTCTTCCAAGGCCAGCCCTCCGGCGCCGTCGGCGCCTTCATGAAGGGCGAGGAGCCGGTCACGCTCACCGTGGGCCAGGTTTACGCGGGAGACTGGAAGCTGACTTCCGTCACCGACGTGACCGCCCAGTTCCAGAACACGAAGTTCGCCGACCTTTCGGCCACGCTGAACGCCACCGACAGCGCCGCTTCCGCGCAGCCGGCCAACAATTTCTGATCCCGACCCGACCGAGCCCACCATGACCCGACGCCGATTCCCCCTTCTCCGCCCCGCGGCCGCGGTCCTCGTGCTCGCGACGGGGCTGGGGTGCGCCCTCCACAAGGCCAACGCCCTCTACGACTCGGGCGACTACGAAGACGCCCACGAGGCCTACCGGCAAGTGCTCCAGACCAGCCCCGACAATGTGAAGGCCCGCATCGGCCTGCGCCGCACCGCGGATCTGGCCGCCCAGGCCCACATCGAGAAGGCCCGCAGCATCGAGGCCCACGGTGGCAGCGCCGAGGACATCAAGGCGGAGCTGGAGAAGGCCCTGGTCCTCAACCTGGACAACCAGATCGCCCAGGACTGGCTGATCCGCCTGAAGAAGCAGGAGGACCAGACCAGGGCCCAGCAGCAGAATGTGGAGCAGATGCAGCAGGAGGCCGAGCAGACGGGGGCGCTGCAGATCAACCCCCGCTCCATCGAGGGCGTGGACCTCACCTTCACGCGGCGCACGAGCCTCCGCGACATCTTCAGCACGCTGGCGAAGGCCTCCGGCGTGAACATCCTGCTGCACACCAGCTTCCAGGACGCGTCCGTCTCCATCGACCTCAAGGGCCTCAGCTTCCAGAAGGCCCTGGACACGCTGATGCTCCAGAACGACCTCTTCTACCGGGTGGTCGACACGAACACCATCATGGTCTTCAAGAACTCGCCGCAGAACCGCGAGCAGTACGAGAACCAGATCATCAAGACCTTCTACCTCTCGAACTCGGATCCGCAGGACATCCGCCAGTCCCTCACCGCCCTCATGCCCCAGCTGCGCATCTTCACGGACAAGCGCATGAACGCGGTCATCGTGAAGGCCAAGCCGGTGGAGCTGGCCATCGCGACCCGCGTCATCGACCAGCTCGACAAGTCCCTGCCCGAAGTCATGGTCTACGTTCAGCTCATGGAAGTGACTGAGAGCAACCTCGCCAAGGTGGGCCTGCTGCCGGTCATCTCCCCCAGCGACGACAGCGGCGTCTACCGCATGGGCGCGACGACCATCAACGTGAACGGCTCGGGCCTCAACACCAACACCGGCAACCTGAGCCTCTCCAGCTCGAACATCCAGTTCCTCTTCCCCAGCCTGGCCCTCGACTTCCTGAAGAGCAACGGCGACGCCAGGCTCGTCGCCAACCCCAATGTGCGGGTGCTGAGCGGCGAGACCGGCAAGATCAACATCGGCGAGAAGGTGAGCACCACCCAGAGCTCCATCGGCATCCCCGGCGCCACGGGGTCCACGGGCTCGACCGGATCCACGGGCGGCCTGGGCGGCATCACCGGCGCCCTCGGCCAGACCTCGTACAACTACGAGGATGTGGGCGTGAAGATCGAAGTGACGCCGCGGGTCCACTTCAACGACGAGGTGACGCTCAAGATCAAGGCCTCCGTCACGACGCTCAAGGCGGGCTCCACGCCGGGCCGCCCCGACCTCGGCAACCGCGACATCGAGACCGTCACGCGCCTCAAGGACGGCGAGACGGCCATCTTCGGCGGGCTGCTGAAGGACGAGGAGCAGAAGCAGCTCCAGGGCATCTGGGGCCTCACGGACATCCCCGTCCTCGGCCACCTCTTCGGCAACACGAACACGAACAAGGCCAAGACCGACGTGATCATGACGCTGCGCGCCGTGCTGGTGCGCAAGCCCAGCATCACGCCACAGGACCTGGAAGCCTTCAATCCCGACGACGACGCCGTGAAGACGGGCGCCTTCGCGCCCAAGGCCACGCCGAAGTCCGCCGCCCCCGCGACGCCTGCGGCCCCCGTGAAGCCTGCCGCGGTCCAGCCGAAGCCGGACCCGTCCCAGCCGGCCGCGCCGCAACAGCCCGCCGCCGTTCCGCCTCCCGCGAACCCCGCGCCAGCTCCCGCCGACGCCCAGCGCCCGCCCGACGCCTCGGACCTCGTCTTCTTCATCTCGCCCTCCACGGCGAACCTCATGAAGGGCGACAAGGTCGAGGCCACGCTCTCGGTCAGCGGCGGACAGGGGCTCAGTTCCGGCTATCTGGACCTCCAGGTGCCGGCGGGCCTCCGCCTCGCGGGCGTGGCCCCCGGCGACTTCCTGGGCGGCGGCGCCGTCAAGCAGGCGCCGGGCCCGAACGGCACGGTCCGGCTCACCTTCAGCCGCTCCGCCGCGGGCCAGGACAGCGGCATCCTGGCCTCAGTCACGCTCGAGGCCGTCGACAGCGGCAACCAGCCGCTCCTCATCCAAGGCGGCCAGTTCATGGCCGGCACGAATCCCATCAGCGCCCGCTGGGTGAACGCGCTCTTCACGGTGCAGTAGATGTTCTGGCATCAGGCATCAGGCGCCGCGCGCCTGGCCATCCTCCCCCGGGATGCGGCCCGGAGGCCGGAGCCTGGAATCCGCAGCCGGGGCTTCACCCTGCTGGAGCTGATCGTCACGGCCACGGTGCTCCTGATCCTCGCCTCGGCGGTGATCCCGCTGGCGAAGAACAGCCTCCGCCGCGAGAAGGAGCTGGAGCTGCGCCGGGACCTGCGCGAGATGCGCATGGCCATCGACGCCTACAAGGCCGCCGTGGACCAGCAGAAGATCAAGGCGCCGCCCCAGGAGAACAACGGCTATCCGGAAAGCCTGGAAGCCATGGTGGAAGGCGCTCCGCTCACCGGCAGCCCCTCCCGCAAGATGCGCTTCCTGCGCCGCATCCCCATCGACCCCTTCACCGGGAAGGCGGAGTGGGGCCTCCGCAGCATGTCCGACGAGCCCGACAGCACCTCCTGGGGGGGCGGCAGCGTCTACGATGTCTACAGCCTCGCGCCCGGCAAAGGGAGCAACGAGGTCCCCTACAAGGACTGGTGACCCCAGCCTTTAACGCTTGCCTCCAGGCCTTGCCCGCGATAGGATTTCCGTTCTGGCTTCCCGCGGGAACCGGAACGCTCTTTCACTGCGGATATGGCGGAATTGGTAGACGCGCTAGGTTCAGGTCCTAGTGCTCGCAAGGGCATGGGGGTTCGAGTCCCTCTATCCGCACCATTCGACACACGCGCCTTTTGGCGCGCTGTGGAGAATAGGGCTGCATGTGGCGCCAGCCGCATGGCAGTTCCAGGCTCGCGAGAGCGAGACTGGAATGGCGCCTTCGGCGCCACCACCATGGCTGAAGTTTTTGACAAGGGCGTCCGGCCCTTCACCGGACTAAGACCTCTCGACCGGCACGGGGCTGGGGAGCAGGTGACGGGTGGAACCCCGAACGGAGCGGACCATGTCCCTCAACGCCGAAAGCAAGAAGATCATCATCGACGACTTCAAGACCCACGACTCCGACACCGGGTCGCCTGAGGTGCAGGTCGCCATCCTCACCAAGCGCATCAACGACCTGACCGAGCACTTCAAGGCCCACAGCAAGGACTACCACAGCCGCCGCGGACTCATGATGATGGTCGGCCAGCGCCGCCGCCTCCTGGACTACCTGAAGCGCAAGAGCCAGGAGCGCTACAACACCCTGATCGAGCGCCTCGGCCTGCGCCGCTAGGCTCTTCCGCTCTCCGAAACGCCCGCCACCGGCGGGCGTTTTTCGTTTAGGTTCGAAGCATGCCCTTGAAGCCCCTGCCCCTCCCAGCCTCGCCGGATCCCTACGCGGTGATCTCGCGCGAAGCCTTCTACGACTGCCCCTGGATCCGCATCCGGAAGGACGCGTTCAGGCACCGCGCGGGCGCCGAAGGCACCTACACCGTCGTGGGCTTCCATCGCGCCGCCTGCGGCGTGCTGGCGCTCGACGACCAGGACCGGGTCGTGCTGGTGGGCCAGTGGCGCTACCCGCTGGAGCGTTACTCCTGGGAGATCCCCGAAGGCGGCGGCGACCCGCACGAGAGCCCCTTCGACGCCATGCGACGCGAGCTGGCCGAGGAAGCCGGGCTCCAGGCCCGCGTATGGGAGCCGCTTCTCTACTTCAACCCCAGCAACTCCACGACGGACGAGGAGGCCTTCCTCTTCCTCGCAAAGGATCTCTCGCCCGTGGAAGGCCATCACGCGGAGGACGACGAGGAGCTGGCCCTCCACCGCGAGCCCTTCGCCGACTGCCTGCGCCGGGTCTTCAACGGCGAGCTCGCGGATTCGCTGACCGTCGTCGCTCTGCTGGCGCTCCAGGCGCGACGGAGCGGCCTCGCCGAGCCCATGGACGCGGCGCTCGCGGAACGCTTCTTCCAGAAGCCCGCCGAGCATCCGGGCGAGGGCCGCGCCCGCTGGAGTTCGTTGTGAAGGACACCACGCGGAGGGCAGCGGAGAGGCTGAGGGCAGCTGAGAAAAGCGGGCTGCGCAGGGCTGGTCTCGCCCACCGCAGGGCGCTGGCGCCCCTTGCTCCGCTGCCCTCCGCTCCTCCGCTGCCCTCCGCGTAGTAGTTTTAAAAAATCATGATCCTCCAACTCCACCCCGACGATCCGCAGGAGCGCCACCTGGCGCGCATCGCCGAGCTGCTCCGGAAGGACGGCGTCATCGCCTACCCCACGGACACGCTCTACGGCCTCGGCTGCCTCGCCAGCCGCAAGCGGGCCGTGGACCGCATCGCCGAGCTGAAGGGGCGGGACGCGAAGAAGCCCATGAGCCTCCTGTGCGCGGACATGGCCATGCTCACGCGCATGACGCGGCACCTGGACCAGCCCGCCTTCCGCCTTCTGCGCCACTGCCTGCCGGGGCCCTACACCTTCCTGCTGCCCGCCAGCAAAGAGGTGCCGCGCTGGATGGAATCCAAGGGCAAGGCCCACCCCGTCGTGGGGCTGCGCATTCCCGACCACGCCTTCTGCCGCAAACTCGCCGCCCTCATGGGCGAGCCCATCGTCACCACCAGCTGCAACCGCAGCGGCGAACCTCCCCTCGAAACGGCCTGGGAGATCGAGGAAGAGCTGGGCCACGCCCTCGACCTCGTCGTGGACTGCGGCGTCCCCACCGGCCAGCCCAGCACCATCGTGGACCTCACCGGCGACGAGCCCGCCCTCGTGCGCGAAGGCGCGGGGGCGTGGCCGGTCTGATGCCTCGAGCAAGAGACCGGACCGATTGAAGGGCGAAAGGCCGGGGATGGGTGACCACCCCCGGCCTTTCCAGCGCATGCCGCCAGTCGGCGCCCTAGTGGATCGGAGCCGGAGCGAACATGATCGACCCGAACAGGTTGTCCTGGTACATCACGATGCTCTGGGGTCCCGTGTAATCAGCCGCCGGAGACTGGATGTTCACCGTGGTCTGCTGCTTGGTGTCGGTGCTGAGCGCGTCAAGATTCTGGTGACTCCACACAAAGAGAAATCCAGTGACACCCTTGACTTCAAAATCATTCGAAATGCCGGCTCCGCCAGTGACCTTCATCTCCGCTTTAAGCTCCAACTTATCGGTCGTTTCAATCGCGGTGATCGTTTCATAGGAGGCTGTGTACTTTTGGACAGTTGCGCCTCCCACGGTTGGAGTATAGACAATGTTCTGCCCCCCGACCGGCGTGTAGCGACCACTCGCAACCAAACCATTGACTGAGGTATTGGCGCCCGTCGGGTCGTTGGAATAAGGGTCGGCCTGGAGCATTTGCTGCAGCTCGGCTTTGCTGATTCCGCCACCAGTGCCTGCCCAAGCGCGTGCGAGAGGCCCAGTCGGGGTCCAGGCTGGGTCCGCCAGATAGGCTTTGATCTGGCCCACAGTCAGATAAGTCAGGTCCATATCACCAACTGCGACATTGGTGTCGCTGCTATCGTAGCCATAGCTGGTCGCGATGTTGGTTTGCGTCGATTGGGTGATGACGACGTGCGGATTCAGCAGCAGGGTGATCACATCATTGTCGTGATTGATGCCATCACTCTCTTTATCCCACGAAGTCGGTCCACCGTCGAAAACCCAATCCCAACC
>DATJFC010000347.1:0-5923 GCA_035495995.1 Holophagaceae bacterium | reverse complement strand
ACCTACAAGCTGGTGCTGCCCGAGGAGCTCGGCGAGGATCCCGGCCTTCTCAGCATCTCCAGCCCCATCGGCATCGCGCTGGTGGGCCAGGAGGAGGGCAGCGAGGTGCGCGTTAAGATCCCCGCCGGCGTGCGCCGGTTCGAGATCCTGGTGCTGAAGACCATCCACGACGTCGCCTGAGTACCCACAGGAAGCGAGGGCGCCATGAACAACAAATACAAGCGGGACCAGAAGTGCTCCTTCTGCGGGAAGGGGCCTTCCGAGGTCGAGCAGCTCCTCGCAGGGCCTGAGGCCTTCATCTGCAACGAGTGCGTGGAAGCGGGGCAGATGCAGCTCCGCATGAGCAAGCAGACGAAGACCGTGGGGCGCCACGAGGCGAAGCTCGCCCGCCCGCGCGAGATCAAGGCCTACCTGGACGACTACGTGATCGGCCAGGAGGAGGCCAAGAAGCGCCTCAGCGTCGCCGTCTACAACCACTACAAGCGCATCCTCGTGCCCAAGAAGGGCCTGGGCGGCGACCAGGTGGAGCTGCAGAAGAGCAACATCATGCTCCTCGGCCCCACGGGCACGGGCAAGACGCTGCTCGCGCAGACCCTGGCGAAGGTGCTGGACGTGCCCTTCGCGCTCGCGGACGCCACCACGCTCACCGAAGCGGGCTACGTGGGCGAGGACGTGGAGAACATCCTCACCAAGCTGCTGCAGGCGGCGAACTACGACCTGGAGCGCGCCCAGAAGGGCATCGTCTTCATCGACGAGATCGACAAGATCGGCCGCAAGAGCGAGAACCCCTCCATCACCCGCGACGTGAGCGGGGAAGGCGTGCAGCAGGCCCTGCTCAAGCTCATCGAGGGCACGGTGGCCAATGTGCCGCCTCAAGGGGGCCGCAAGCATCCTCACCAGGAGTTCATCCAGGTGGACACCGCCAACATCCTCTTCATCTGCGGCGGCGCCTTCGTCGGGGTGGAGGAGATCATCAAGCAGCGCATCCGGGCCAAGGCGGTGGGCTTCGGCGCCAAGCCCGCCTCCCGCGACGACAAGGAGAACCTCGTCCGCCTCGTGGAGCCGGAAGACATCATCAAGTTCGGCCTCATCCCCGAGCTGGTGGGCCGCCTGCCCGTCATGGCGGCGCTCAGGCCCCTGGACCGCAAGGCGCTGGTGGCGATCCTCACCCAGCCCAAGAACGCGGTCACCAAGCAGTTCCAGAAGCTCTTCGACATGGATGACATCGAGCTCAGCTTCGACGAGGGCGCCCTGGAAGCGCTCGCCGACCAGGCGCTCACGCGCAAGCTGGGCGCGCGCGGGCTGCGCGGCCTGCTGGAGCAGGTGCTGCTGGACCCCATGTTCGACCTGCCCTCGGATGAGCGCGTCCAGAAGGAGGCCCTGCGCCTCACCCGCAAGAAGGTGGAAGAGGTGCTGGGCATCCCCAGCGCGCCCATCTCGGCCGCGGGCTGAGATCAGGCTGGAGACCGAACGGTTTGATGGCGCGGCCCTGGGGCCGCCCGGATATCTCCAGTCTCCGGCCTCCAGCACGCGTAGGTGCGGAAGGCACCTTCGCGACGGCTTGCGCGGGAGGCCTACAATTTAGATGAGCCGCTTCCCTGCGGCCGGAGCGCACCTTGAGCCTCGTCCCCAAGACCCTCACCCTGCCCGCGATCCCCATCCGGGACATGGTCCTCTTCCCCGGCGCCCGGGTCCCCTTCGTGGTGGGCCGCAAGGCCTCGGTCCACACCCTCGAGCAGGCCGTGAAGGCCGGCGACCACCTGCTGATGCTCACGCAGCGGGATCCGAAGATCGAAAGCCCGGGCGGCGACGACCTCTTCGACATCGGCACGCTCGCGCTCGTGGAGAGCGTCATCGCCCTGCCGCGGGAGCAGTACAAGGTCGGCGTGAAGGGCGTGGCCCGCGTGCAGCTCCGCCGCTACATGGACGAGGGGGAGATCCTCCAGGCCGAGGCCTACCTGCTTCCGGAGCCCGTGGCGGATGGCACCGAGGAGCTCGCCGTATTCCACGCGGAGGTGGAATCCTTCCTCGGCCGCAACCCGGACGCGAGCCGCCTCCTCTCCATGGACCAGGTGAAGGAAGTGCCGCTGGGCAAGGCGGTCGATTCCGTCGCCCAGCTGGTGCCCGCGGATGTGCGCCGCAAGCAGCATGTCCTCGACCAGGTGGAGCTCATCCCGCGGCTCGACGCGCTCCTGGAGCTGCTGGAGATGGATAAGGCCCGCAGCGATGTCGAGCGCGAGGTGGAGGAGAAGACGCGCAAGCGCCTCGACCAGGACCACAAGCAGTACGTTCTCAACGAGAAGATGCGGGTCATCCAGCAGGAGCTCGGCAAGAAGGAGGACAAGGACGAGTCCGGCCGCCTGCGCGAACAGATCGAGGCCGCGGGCATGAGCGAAGAGGCTCTAGCCAAGGCGCTGGAGGAGCTGGAGCGCCTGGAGTCCATGCCGCCCCAGAGCGCGGAGGCCACCGTCAGCCGCAGCTACATCGACTGGCTGCTGGCCTTGCCGTGGAAGGCCATGGCCGAGGAGAAGCTGGACCTCGACGAGGCCGAGAAGATCCTCGACGAGGACCACGCGGGCCTCGATAAGGTGAAGGCGCGCATCCTCGAGCATCTCGCCGTCATGAAGCGGCTCTCGGACCAGGCGGGCGAAGGCGGGGAAGCCAAGGCCCTGCGCGGCCCCATCCTCTGCCTCGTCGGCCCTCCGGGCGTGGGCAAGACGAGCCTCGCCCGCAGCATCGCCCGCGCCCTCAACCGGCCCTTCGTGCGCATCAGCCTCGGCGGCGTGCGCGACGAGGCCGAGATCCGCGGCCACCGCCGCACCTACATCGGCTCCATGCCGGGCCGCGTCATCGCCTCCATGAAGAAGGCGAAGGTGCGCAATCCGCTCATCCTGCTCGACGAGATCGACAAGATGGCCAGCGACTGGCGCGGCGACCCCAGCAGCGCGCTGCTGGAGGTCCTGGACCCCGAGCAGAACGCCGCTTTCCAGGACCATTACCTCGACGTGGGCTTCGACCTCAGCCAGGTGCTCTTCCTGGCCACGGCCAATGTGCGGCACCAGATCCCCGAGCCGCTGGACGACCGCTTGGAGGTCATCGACCTGAGCAGCTACACGCTCAAGGAGAAGATCGCCATCGCGGAGCAGCACCTCGTGCCCAAGGCCATGGACCGCCACGGCATGAAGGACCTCGCCATCTCCTTCGACCGCGGGGCGGTCGAGAAGCTCGTCACGGGCTACACCCGCGAGGCCGGCGTGCGCCAGCTGGAGCGGGAGCTGTCCAACATCCTCCGCAAGCTCGCGCGCCACGCGCTCCAGCCCGCGCGGCTCAAGGAGCAGGCGGGACCGGCCTTCAATCCGGCCGTCACCGCCGAGCGCGTGGTGAAGCTGCTGGGCCCGGAGAAGTTCCACGAGAGCCGCGTGGACGAGCATCCGCTGCCCGGCGTCGTCAACGGCCTCGCCTGGACTTCCACGGGCGGCGACCTGCTCACCATCGAGGCCGCCGTGCTGCCCGGCAAGGGCAACCTCAAGCTCACGGGCAAGCTGGGCGAGGTCATGCAGGAGAGCGCCAACATCGCGTTGTCCTTCGTGCGCGCCCGCGCCGAGCGGCTCGGCATCCCGAGCGCCTTCCTGGAGAAGCAGGACATCCATGTGCATGTGCCCGAGGGCGCCATCCCCAAGGACGGCCCCAGCGCCGGCATCACCATGGCGACGGCGCTCATCTCCGTGCTCACGGGCATCCCCGCCCGGGCCGATCTCGCCATGACCGGCGAGCTCACGCTGCGCGGCATGGTGCTGCCCATTGGCGGCCTCAAGGAGAAGCTGCTGGCGGCCCACCGCCAGGGCCGGAAGGCCGTGCTCATCCCCGCCGAGAACGCCCGCAACCTCGAGGATGTGCCGGCCGAGGTCCGCGAGCTGCTCAGCATCCACCTCGTCTCCCACATGGACGAGGTGATCCCGCTGGCCCTCGCCCGCATGCCCCAGCCGCGCCCGGCGGAAGGCCAGCCCGCCCCGCCGGCTCCCAGCCCCGCGGGTGGCGAGGCCACGGCGCAGTAGCTGCGCAGGCTGGAGACTGGGGGCTGGAGTTCGCGCCGGCCCGCCACTTCATGTCAAAAGGTTCACGAGGCCACAGATGGCGCGGCCCGTAGGGCCGCCACAAGTCCCTCCAGCCTCCAGCCTCCGGCCTGATAATCTGGGTCCATGCGCTTTCTGAGCAGCCATGTGATCCATTTCGTCGTCATGGGACTGGGCATCGCCCTGGTCCTGGGCCTGCTCAAGCCGACCTTGAAGCCGGAGCGGACGAAGCGCAGCATCCTCAAGCACGCGGCAGGACTCATCGGCATCGGCCTGGCCCTGGCCTGGCTGATGTACCTGCTGCCTCGCAACCCCATCCGATTCTAGTTCCGAAGGTCGCGCCGTGGTCGAGCAGGTGCTCACGCGCTGGGAGCAGGCCCGGGATCTGGTCCGGTCGCGCTGGCGCCTGTTCGAGCGGACCTTCCCCCGCACCGGCGCCGTCGGCCGCTTCGCCATCGAGGTGGGGCGCAAGTTCGAGCACGACGACTGCCTGAGCTACGCGGCGAGCCTTACCTTCTGGCTGCTCATCAGCCTGGTGCCGCTGACGACGCTGCTCTTCAAGGTGCTGGGCCTCGTGATGGGCTCCAAGGCCTACGGCAAGCCCCTGCTCACGGGGCTCTTCGAGCTCTTCCCCTTCCTGCCCGTGGACTTCGTGCGGGACGTGATGAAGGACAGCCAGCAGGTGCGGGGCCTCGGCCTCTCCTGGGGCGTGCTGCTCTTCGGCAGCCTCTGGGGCGTGAACCAGCTGGACAAGAGCCTCGCCCACATCTTCGGCATCCGCTTGAAGAAGCACCGGCAGACGCGCCGCCTCATCTGGGTGCGCCGCCTGGGCCTCGTGGTCGGCGGCCTCTGCTTCCTCGTGGTGGTGCTCGGCCTCATGGTGGGCGGCAACCTGGGCGTGCGGCTCCAGATCCCCCGCGTGGCCATGCTGGGCTTCCTCGTGCCGTTGCTGGGCGTGCTCGTCGTCACGATGGTGCTCCAGCACCTGCCGCGCTGCCATGTCTCCTTCCGCCACGCGCTCCTGGGCGCCCTCGTCTCCACGAGCCTGTGGTGGGTGGCCCAGTGGGGCTTCGGCATCTACCTGGCCCACACCTCCACCTGGGGCATCATGTACGGCTCGCTGATCAAGATCATCGCGGCCCTCATCTTCCTCTACTACAGCTGCGCCATCTTCCTGCTCGGAGCCGAGATCACGGCCGCCTTCTACCGCCACGAGACGACGGGCGTGCACATCATCCCGGAGATGATCCGGAAGCGGTAATTGCCTCACCACGAAGGCACGAAGGGCACAAAGGTTCACGAAGAAAAGCGTTGAACCACGGAGGCCCGGGGACGCAGATGGCCCCTTCGTGCCTTGGTGTCTTCGTGGTGGGTTTTCAGCTCTTCCGTTTCGCCAACCGCTTCGGCAATTCGCCGCTGGGCGCTTCGCCTTTCACGGGGTCGCCGTGGCGGTGGATGAGGATGTAGAGCTGGCGGCGGCTCACGCCGAGGCGCTTGGCGGCCTCGACGCGGTTGCCGTAGCTGCGGCGCAGGGCGCGGTGGAGGAGGAAGGCCTCCATCGCGTGGAGGTTGGTGGCGAGATCCTCCGCTTCGAAGGCGGGCGCGCCCGCTTCCTGAGGTTCGGGGAGCTGGCCGAGGAGCTTGAAGCGCAGCACCCGGTTGCGCAGCTCGCGCAGGTTGCCTGGGCAGGGCAGGCGGCCCAGCGACGCGGCCGGCTCGCCTGGGAGCCCTTCTTCCGCCGCCAGCGCCTTGAGCAGCGCGGGCAGGGCCTCGGGGTGCTCATCCAGAGCCGCCAGCCGCAGGCCGAGCCAGCGACCGTCCGGCGGCGGGATGGCCGCGGAGGCCACGGC